>JBJMQJ010000314.1:0-6870 GCA_045802765.1 Myxococcales bacterium | reverse complement strand
GCCTCGCTGTACCGCGAGGCATCCGCTCAACGCAGGCAATCGGACCCGGCCCGGGCGGCGTGGGACATGGCGCACGCGGTGGAGTGCCTGGCCGCGGGTGGGCAGGTCGACGACGCGGTCGCGGTGCGCCAGGAGCTGCTCCGGACGTTCCCGGATCAGGCGGGGCCGAAGAAGGCGGCCGATTCGGCGTTGCGCACCATGAGGCTCCCGCCCGACGAGGACAAGGCAGCCCCGGTCAAGTGACCGATCCCTGATCCGGGTCGGGCAACCGGCCGACTGCGCGCGCACCGCATGGCGCGTACGGTTGCCCTGCTCGCGCGTGCGAGCGGGAGCCCGCGTGCCCTCGCGCAAGAAATCATTGTTCGCAGCGGTGGCCCTCGGGCTCCTGGCGGGCCTGGCTGCATGGTCTGCCATCGATTCGCAGCAGCGCAAGGTGCGCGAGGAGTGGAAGACGGTCAAGGTGCTGTGCGCCGCGCGCGACGTTTCCGAGGGCGCCGAGCTGGCGAGTCCCATGGTCGCGGTGCGGGAAGTGCCGGCGCGCTTCCTCACCGGTTCGTACGTCGCCGTCGAGCAGGACGGATCGGTGAAGAACGACCCGGTCGGCCAGCGCCTGCTGGTGCCGCTCAAGGCCGGCGATCCGATCCTGGTCTCGCATTTCGCGCCGGCGCGGGATGCGGACCTCTCGGCGATGGTGCACCCGAAGGGCCGGGCGGTCACCGTCGACGTGCAGGAACGAAACGCCGTCGGCCTGTGGGTGCGCCCGAACGACCACGTCGACGTGGTGGGCTCGTTTCGCGATCAGCAGACGCAGCAGCTGAAGAGCGTCACGCTGCTGCAGAACGTGGTGGTGCTCGCCACCGGCCGCATCAACGCGAGCAGCAGCGCGCCGGCCGACGAGGACCGGCGCTACACGAGCGTCACGCTGCTGGTCTTGCCTGAGGAGGCGGAGATCCTGACGCTCGCGCAGGAGACGGGCACGCTGACCTTGCTCTTGCGCAATCCGGACGACCTCGACTCGCAGGAGAAGCGAGCGGTGGTCGATCAGCGGCAGCTCCTCACCGGGGAGCGCGCCGGCGAGCTGCAGCAGAAGCGGTACAGGACCATCCAGATCATCCGCGGCGCTCGGAGCGCGTCGGCGGGCGCCGCGGCGCGGGAAGACTGATGCTCGCGTCGCTGTCGTTCCTCCTCGCGGCCGGCGCCGTCTTCCTGCTCTCGCTGCTCGCGTTCGCGGTGCTGCGGCGAGCGTTCGAGCAATACCAGGCGCGGTACGTGGCCCGGTCGCTGCGCGACCTTTCGGCCATGTTCCTCTTCATCGAGCCGCGGCAGCTCATGCTGCTGAACGTCGCGGCCATGGCCCTGCTAGCGACCATCGGACTGTGGACCTTCGGTCCCCTCCTCTCCGCGATGGCTGCCGCTCTGGGCTTCTTCGCGCCCGTGCTGGCGGTGCGCATCCATCGCCGCCGCCGACTGCGGCGATTCGAGGCACAGCTCACCGAAGCGCTGCAGCAGATGGCCAACGCGCTTCGCGCCGGTCTCGCCTTCCACCAGGCCATGGAGCAGGCGGCCCGGGACGCGCTGCCGCCGCTCTCCCAGGAATTCGGGCTCTACCTCAAGGAAGTGAAGATGGGTTTGCCGGCGGACGAGGCGCTCTCCGCGATGTCGCGGCGGGTGGGTAGCGAGGACCTGGATCTCGTCGTCGTGTCGACGAACCTGGCGCGCCAGATGGGGGGCAACCTGGCGGAGATGTTCGAGACCATCGCGGCCACGGTCCGCGAGCGATTCCGGCTGGAAGGCAGGATCCGGGCGCTGACGAGCCAGGGGAAGCTGCAGGGCATCATCGTCGCCGCGCTTCCTCTCGGCGTGGCGGCATTCCTCGACTGGTACCGCCCGGACTTGCTGCAGCCCATGTTCGAGCACGCCTACGGGTACCTGCTCCTCTCCGCCATCGCGCTCCTGCAGATCACCGGGTTCGTGCTCATCCGGCGCATCGTCGCCATCGACGTGTAGGAGGGGCCGCGTGCCGTCGTCCGTATTCCTGCAATTTGTAGCCGCGGGCGCCGCCTTGTTCGCCGCGGCCGCGGTGACGCTCCTGGCGCGCGCGGCGCTTCCCGCGGTGGCGGCGCTCGGCACGTTCCGCGGCACCGTGGTCCGGGCCGTGGCTGACGCGAGCGGGCGCGTCCTCCCGGGGCGCTGGCGCGCCGCGATCGCCGCAGCCCTGCGCCGGGCGGGTTCTCCCTGCGCAGTGTCTCCGGACGAGCTCGTCGCACTGGTCCTGCTGTCGGCGGGAACGCTCCTTGGCCCCGGAGGGTACGCCTGCTTCCGGCTGGGGCTGGGACCGTTGGCAATTCCCTGCTCGGCCGTCTGCGGCGCGGCCGTTCCGCTCTTGTGGGTGCGCGACCGGGCCAGGGCGCGCCGCGCCGCCATGGCGCGCGCGCTGCCTTACCACCTCGACCTGCTCACCCTGTCGGTGGAGGCAGGCCTCGATTTCGCCGCCGCGCTCGCGAAGGTGGTGGAGAAGGCGAGGGAAGGGCCGCTCTCGGATGAGCTGTCGATCGCCCTCAAGGAGCTGCGCCTGGGCCGGGTCCGCGAGGACGCCCTGCGCGATCTCGCGGCGCGAGCAGGAATGCCCGCGCTGACGAGCTTTGCCCACGCGCTCGCGCAGGCCGACCGGATGGGGACCCCCCTCGGGAAGGTACTGCGCGTCCTCTCCGCTCAGATGCGCGCCGAGCGGACCCAGCGCGCCGAGAAGCTCGCCGGCGAGGCGCCCGTCAAGCTCCTCCTGCCGCTCATCGGCTGCATCTTTCCGACCCTTTTCCTCATGCTGTTCGGGCCCATCGCCTACCAGATGTTCCTCGGTGGAGATTTCTGATGCCGTTCGAGCTCACCATCGCCGCGGGCGGCGAGCGCGGCAGGAGGTTCGTCTTCGGGGCCGTTGAGGTGACCATCGGGCGCGCGCCGGAGAACGACTTGCTGCTGGTCGAGCCGGGCGTGTCGCGGAGCCATGCGCGCATCCGGGCCGACGGGCCAGGGCACGTGCTCGTGGACGAGGGATCGCGCAACGGCACTGCGCTGAACGGAATGCCGATCCGCGGCGCCGCGGCGCTGAGCAGGGGCGACCGCATCGGGATCGGGCCGGTGGTCTTCGAATATGCGCCCGGCCGGCGGATGCCGGTGCCGGGTTCGTGGATGATCGGCGCGATGCGCGTGGCCGGTGTCGCCGCGCGGCGCGCGCTGCGGAGCCGCCTCGCCGGCTCGCCGTGGTGGGCGCAGATCTGCGTCGCCTGCGCCACCGCATCGTGCCTGCTGCTCGCCGCGAGCGCATCCGTGCAGGGCCAGGACCCTGGGGCGAACCCGGTCGAAAAAGAGGTAGCTCCGGTCGGTAATGATCCCTTGCGCGTCGGAGCGGCGGGCGTGGAACGGGAGGTCGATGCCGCGCCCGCATCCCGCCGCGCGCAGGCGGCGCACGGCTGGTACGAGCGGGGCCGTCGCAAGCTGGAGGAGCGGCGCATCGCTCCCCGCAACCTGTACGACGCCTGGAGGAGCTTCGAGAACGCGCGGCAGCTGCTCGAAGGACAAGAGCTTCCGCCGCCGCTCGACGCGTTGCCTCGCCTCGCCGAGGCCGCCGCGCGGGATCTCGAGCGCCAATGCAGGAACCTGCTCTTCGCTGCGAGGCGTTTCGCGAGATATGGCGAGGAGCAGAAAGCGCGAGCGGCGTACCGGGAGGTGCTCCTCCATTTCCCGGGGGAGGATCCGAGCGGCTGCCGCGAACGGGTGCAGCGGGAGCTGTCGGCCGACGCGCCGGAAGAGGGGAGCGCCGGGTAGCGCGCCCGGCGCCCCGATTCGCGTATGCCCATGTGCTCGCGCACCGCCGTTCAAAAGGCCGTGGCACCACTCGATGCGACAGTGGTCCAGGATCGCGCCTCGGCGGCCGGTCCCGCGCAACCGCCGCGGCTCCTCGTCGTCGGTGGGACGCGGTCGGGCGCCGTGATCATGCTCGGCGCCGACGAGCTGACGGTGGGACGGGGATGGGACAACGACGTGGTGCTGCCGGACATCTCCGTCTCCAGGCGGCACGCGCTCCTCCGCCGCCACGGGAACGGGTACCTGCTGCTCGACCTGGGGTCCGGGAACGGCACGCGGGTGAACGGATGGATGGTGGCGAAGGCGCGCCTCCACGATGGAGACGAGATCGCGCTGGGCGACTCGGTCGTGCAGTTCGTCGAGGCGGGCGGCGCCGCGGTGCGCGGCACCGGCGCGCGACGGCAAGCGCGGAGCGGCGGACGGCGGCTGCGCCGGCTGGTCGGTTCTCGCGGCGCGGCATACGGCGCAATGGCGGCCCTGGTCGTGGCTGCGACTGCGCTCGGCGGCTGGCGCTGGTACGAGCGCGACCGCGAGGCGCGGGAGCGCTCCGAGCAGCGGCTGCAGATCCGCGCCATCGCTCGCCACCGCTTCGCCGAAGGTGCGTCCCTGCTCGAAGAGGGGCGATGGGAGGAGGCCAGCGGGAAGCTCGAGCTCGCCGCCGAGCTCGACCCGGGCGGACCGCAGGTCCATGCGCTGCTCGAGCGCGCCGCCGCGGAGACGTCGCGCGCGCGAGCGCTGGCCGAGGCGCGTGCCGCGCTGGCACGAATGGACTTCGCCGGGGCGAAGCTTCGGATCGCCGGAGTGCCCGAGGATTCGGCGCTCGCCATGGAGGCGCGCGAGGTCGCGGTCCAGCTCGGGCGCGCGCTCGAGGATGCGGTGCGCGGCGCGCGCGCCCGGGCCAGCACAGGCGACCGCGCCGCCGCGCTGAAGCTTCTCGATGCGGTGCTCGCCGCCGAGCCTGCCCGGGCCGATGCGCTGGAGCTCAAAGCGTCGGCGTCTGCACCGGTTGCGCGCGCGCCTGCGGCCCGTCGGGTCCGTCCCGCGGCATCGGCGCTCCCGCGGATCGTCGAGGCGTATCTGCGGGGCGACGTGGACGGCGCGCTCCAGTTGGCTCGGGGCGCGCGGGCGGACCCCGCGACGGCGGACATGCTGGCGCGCCTCGAGCGATTCGCTTCCGCCTGGCGACAGGGCCTTTCCCGGATGGAAGAGGATCGCACGGCCGACGCGATCGCCGCCCTCGACGACGCGGAGGCGGCAGACCGCGCCGTTGCGCCGGGGCGCGAGGGTGCGCTCACCAGGCAGGTGCGCACCGCCCTTTCCCGGCTTCACACGCGCATGGCGGCAGGGCTCGTCCGCGACGAAGAGCTCGCGGCCGCCGCCGCCCATCTGCGCATTGCGGTCGCGCAGGACGCCGCAAACGAGGCCGCGCGGGAGCAGCTTCGCCAGCTCGTCGGAAGGGTGGAAGAGGCCTACTTGCGGGGATACGTGGCGAAGGATGGGGATGGCGAGGCGGCCAGGCAGGCGTTCCGGCTGGTCGTCGCGGCGCTCCCCCCGACTGACGACACCGCGCTCAAGGCGCGCCGCTGGCTGGATCGGCTCGACGGCAAGAACAGCGAGGAGGAGCCGCCGGCAGCCGCCCAGCGCTGATTCCAGCGCTCCGCGTTGTCGCCCTCGGATGCTATGAATTGGAGTCTCGTGCCCGAGCGCCTTCCACCCAGTGGACCACAGCCGGCCCCGGAGCCGCTGCGCCCGCCCGCCGCACCCGAGCGTGGCCCCGGGCAGTTCGACCTGTTCGCGCCGCGCGCGCGTCCGCCCCTCGCCGTCGCGCAGCCGCGCATCTATACCGTCGGCGAGCTGACGCGCGAGGTGAAAGGAATCCTCGAGGGTCGGTTCCCCGGGCTCCACGTGCGTGGCGAGGTCTCGAACCTCCGCCGCCCCTCGAGCGGCCACCTCTACTTCACGCTCAAGGACGCCGACGCCTGCATCGGCGCGGTGCTCTTCGCCCGCGAGGCGCGCCGGCTGCGCTTCGCGGTGCAGAACGGCCTGTCGGTGCTCGTCCGGGGACGGATGTCCCTCTACGAGCCGCAGGGGCAATACCAGCTCATCTGCGACTCCCTCGAGCCGCTCGGGGCCGGCGCGCTGCAGGTCGCCTTCGAACAGCTCAAGGCGCGGCTCGACGCGGAAGGCTTGTTCGACCCGGCGCGCAAGCGGCGGCTCCCCTTCGTGCCGGTGCGCATCGCGGTGGTCACCAGCCCGGCGGGCGCGGCGGTGCACGATTTCCTGCGGGTGCTGCACCGGCGCTTCCCCAATCTGCCCGTGTTGATCGTCCCGGCGCGCGTGCAGGGCGACGGAGCGGCGCAGGAGATCGCCCGCGGGATCCTGCGCGGCGCGGGTGCGCCGGGCGTCGACGTGCTGGTGGTCGCGCGCGGCGGCGGCAGCCTCGAGGACCTGTGGCCGTTCAACGAGGAGGTGGTCGCCCGCGCGCTGGCCGCCTGCCCGGTCCCCACCGTGAGCGCGGTGGGACACGAGGTCGACTTCACCATCGCGGACTTCGCCGCCGACGTCCGCGCCCCGACGCCGACGGCGGCCGCCGAGCTGCTCGCCCGCGTCAAGGAGGAGCTGGTGGCCGACCTCGCCGCGCGGCGCGCGCGGCTCTTGCGCGCCTGGAGGGCGCATGCGGAGAAGCGGCAGGCCCAGCTCGACGGCCGCCGTGCCCGCATCGCCGATCCGCGGCGGCTCATCGGCGAGCGCAAGCTGCGCGTCGACAAGCTGCAGCAACGGCTGGAAGCGGCGGCTCGGCGCGAGGTGGGCGACCGGGCCGAGCGGATGCGGGCCCTGCGGGACCGCCTGCAGGCGGCGCATCCCGCCGCGGTGCTGCACGGCTTGCACAGGGACGTGGCCCGGCTCGAGGAGCGGCTCAAGTACCTCGCGCGCCGGGCGCTGGCGGCGCGGCGGCATCGCTTCGAAGGATTGGCCGGGCGCCTCGATGCGCTCAGCCCGCTGCGGGTG
>JBJMQJ010000313.1:0-9330 GCA_045802765.1 Myxococcales bacterium | reverse complement strand
GAGCTCTGTGGTGCAATTCGTTCGATCACTGCTGCTTCGGGCTCGACGTGCTGCTCTGGCTGCTCTTCACGTCGATCTTCACCGCCGTAGGCAGACCATCGATCACCTGGTAGGAGGCCCGCACGTCTTGTCCGGGCTTGATCTGGTCCGCCGAGCCCATCTGGCCGTCGACCGTGATGGCGGTCGAGTCGTTCAGCTTGAGCCGCAGATCCCCCTGATCGCTCGACCGGAGCAGCAGCTCGTCCTTGCTGGCGGACACGGCCTGGCCGCGGACGTCCTTCGCCTGCATGTAGGCCTGCTGGTTCTGCTGGGTCATCTGCTGGTGTTGCTGCGCTTCCGAGCGCTGCAGCTGCATCGCCTGCTGCTGCTGCGCCTGCGCCTCCTGCTGCGCCTCGCCGCTGAGACGCTGCGCATCCTTCTGCGACTGCTCCGCCTTCGCCCGCTGCGCGGTCAGGCGCGCCTGCGCGTCGGCCAGGTCCTTCTGCTTCTGGGTCACTTCTTGCTGGAGCTGCTCCGCCTTCTGCTGCTCCTGCAACGCTTGCTTCTGCGCGTCGGCCGCCTTCTGCAGCGTTTGCTGGGCCTGTGTCTGGGTCTTCGTCGACTCGCTCATCTTCTGGTTGTTCGAGGAGCCCGTCGCGCACCCGAGCGCCAGGGCCGGAACCGTCGCCAGCCACCACATCCGTCGCATGCTGGAATCCTCCAAAGTGTCAGCCCCTCGCCGCCCGTAAAGTGGGACTTCTGCGGCCCACCCGCAGCGGGCGAGCCAGCAGACGGTCTGTCCAGAACACGACCGATGCGCTGCGGCGTAAGCGTGACTACCTCCTCCCGCAGGAGGGGCGTGCATGCGCTTCGTTCGCTGGTTTTCGGACGTCGGCCTGGCGGACGTGGGCCTGGTCGGCGGCAAGAACGCTTCGCTGGGCGAGATGATCCGCGCGCTCGCCCCCTTGGGCGTCCGCGTTCCCGACGGCTTCGCGATCACCGCCGAGGCGTACCGGCACTTCCTCCGGGAAGCCGGTGTGGACGCGGCCGTCCGCGACCTGCTCGCAGGCGTCCGGCGCGACGACGTGCACGACCTGGTGGAGCGCAGCGCGAAGATCCGCGGCCTGATCGCCTCCGCCGAGCTGCCGGAGGCGCTGCGGGAGCAGACGCTCGCCGCATACCGGGAGCTCTCCGCGCGATATTCAGTGGATGCAGCTGACGTGGCTGTCCGCTCTTCGGCTACCGCCGAAGACCTGCCAGGCGCTAGCTTCGCAGGCCAGCAGGACACCTATCTCAACGTCCTGGGCGAATCGGCCCTGCTGGACGCGGTGCGCCGCTGCTTCGCGAGCCTCTTCACCGCGCGCGCGATCGGTTACCGCGAGGACATGGGGTTCGATCATCTCGACGTCGCGCTGTCGGTCGGCGTCCAGAAGATGGTGCGGTCGGATCTGGCGGCGTCGGGCGTCCTCTTCACGCTCGACCCGGAAAGCGGCCATCGGGGCGTGGCGCTGATCACCGCGAGCTGGGGGCTGGGCGAGGCGGTGGTGCAGGGGCAAGTCGTCCCGGACCAGTTCTACGTGCACAAGCCCACGCTGCGCGCCGGGCACCGGTCGCTGGTGTGGAAGACCATCGGCAGCAAGGAGCAGCGGATGGTCTACGCCGCGCCGGGCTCCGGCAAGCTGGTCGAGCTGCAGCCGGTCCCGGAGGAGCTGCGCTCGCGCGCGTGCCTCGCCGACGACGAGGTCCTGCAGCTCGCGCGCTGGGCGCTGCAGATCGAAGACCATTACGCGCGTGCCCGCGGCACGGACTCGCCGATGGACATCGAGTGGGGCAAGGACGGGCAGACCGGCGAGCTGTTCATCCTGCAGGCGCGCCCCGAGACCGTGCACTCCAATCGCAAGGGCGCCGCGCTGCGCATCTACCGGCTGACCGGCAAGGGCGAGCAGCTCGCGCAGGGTCTCGCCGTCGGCGAGGGGATCGCCGTGGGACGCGCCCGCGTGATCCGCAGCCCGGCGCAGTTCGGCCAGTTCGAGCGGGGCGAGATCCTGGTGACCGAGAGCACCGACCCGGACTGGGAGCCGATCATGAAGATGGCCGCCGGCATCGTCACCGAGCGCGGCGGCCGGACTTCCCACGCCGCCATCGTCGCCCGCGAGCTGGGCATCCCAGCGGTGCTGGGCAGCCCGGAGGCGATGCGCAGGATCCCCAGCGGAGAGACGGTCACCCTCTCCTGCGCCGAGGGCGAGCAGGGCCGGATCTACCGCGGAGCGCTCGAGTACGAAGTCGACGAGCTGGATCCTTCCCAGTTCCCGCGGCCGCGCACGCAGATGATGCTCAACGTGGGCAGCCCGGAGCAGGCCTTCTCCGCCGCCATGCTGCCCAACGATGGCGTAGGGCTCGCGCGCATGGAGTTCATCTTCGCGAGCTGGGTGAAGGTCCACCCGCTGGCGCTGACGCGGTACCAGGAGCTTTCGCCCGAGACGAAGGCCGAGGTCGACGCCGTCACGCGCGGATACGCGGACAAGACGGAGTATTTCGTCGACAAGCTGTCGCAGGGCATCGGCGTGATCGCCGCGGCGTTCCACCCCAAGCCGGTCATCCTGCGGCTCTCGGACTTCAAGTCGAACGAGTACGCGACTCTCGTCGGCGGGCGGAAGTTCGAGCCGGTCGAGGAGAACCCGATGATCGGCTGGCGCGGCGCCTCGCGCTACTACCACCCCCAGTACAAGGAAGGGTTCGCTCTCGAGGCGAAGGCGATCCGCCGCGCGCGCGAGGAGTTCGGCCTCGCGAATCTCTTGATCATGGTTCCCTTCTGCCGCACTCCCGAGGAGGGCCGCCGCGTGCTCGAGGTGCTGCGCGAGTGCGGCCTTCCGCAAGGGAAGCACGGCCTCGAGGTCTACGTCATGGCCGAGCTGCCCTCGAACGTCTTCCTCGCCGAGGAGTACGCGCGCATCTTCGACGGCTTCTCCATCGGATCGAACGACCTGACGCAGCTCTGCCTGGGCGTCGACCGCGACTCGGCGCTGGTGGCGCCCTTGTTCGACGAGCGCAACGCCGCGGTCAAGCAGGCCTGCGCGCGCATCATCGCCGCCGCGCGCCAGGCGGGCCGGAAGGTCGGCATCTGCGGTCAGGCGCCCAGCGACTTCCCCGATTTCGCCGAATTCCTGGTGGAGCAGGGGATCGATTCGATCAGCCTGACCCCGGACTCCCTGCTGAAGACCTCCGAACGCGTCGCCCAGGCGGAGCAGCGCCCCCGCCGGGCGGCCCCGGCGCGTCGCGAGAGCGACGTGCCCTTCGGCCTCGGCTCCCCTCGCGAAGTCGTGGCGAAGCCCGTCGCGGCGTACGCGGACACCGAGCCTTTCTTCCCCGACAAGCCCGAGTAACGCCGTACTCGCCAAGACGATTGCACCACGGAGAGCACGGAGCGCACGGAGTTTCATTTTTTCAAAAGCAATAACTCCGTGGTCTCCGTGTGCTCCGTGGTGCAATTGCTTTGCCCTGCTTTGGCGGCGGTCGTGCGGGCACATCCGAGCGGCGCGGGCGCCTGGTGCTGCTGGGCGGCGGCGGCCCTGACCAGCGTCGGGTGATCCCTGGTGGCGCAATGCTCAGATTGCGACACGGGAACGTTTCTTCCGGGAGGGACACCGTCATGATCGCGGTCCTGAGCGTGCTGCTCGCGGGCACGGTGGCGCCGATCGGCAACGGAAACGCGCTCACGCTTCCCGCGGCGCGCCACCTGGTGCGGATGGATACCGGCGGCGGACGTCCGCCTGCCTGGCTTCTCGCGATCCAGCAGGATGGCGCCGACGGCCACGGCCTGTGGTTCTTGCGCAGCGACGACGGCGGGGCGAGTTGGTCCTCCTACGCTCCGATCCAGGATGACTCGAGCGAGCGCGACACGCCCGACCTGATCACCGTCGGCAACGACATCGCCCTGGTCTACTCGTACGAGGGCCCCACGCTGGGCGGATCGGCGCGGCACGACGTCTTCTTCCAGTGGTGGCGCTGGAACGGCCGGAGCGACTGGTCGCCTTCGCCGCCCGTGCGCGTCTTCGATTCCACCTCCTCGACGACCGCGTACTACCGCGGCCTCCTCGCGCTCGACTCGGTCGGCCGCATCTGGGTCCACGCCTTCCGGCTCAACTCCGACGGGACGCACACGGCCGCGATCAGCGTCAGCACCGACGGCGGCGCGACGTTCGCGCAACAGCCCTCGCTCGCGACCCTCGGGACCCGCGCCGGCGGGCGGCTGGTCAGCCTGGGCACGCGGCTCATGTTCCTGTATGGCACGCACGGCTGCTGCGACCCGGCCAGGATGCGGCTGCGCAACGACTCCGATCCGCTCTCCACCTGGGGCGGCGCCACCGCGGTCTGGTCCGACGGCATCTACCACGGGGCGGCGCTCAGCGCGGTGGCCGACGGCGCGGGCGGCCTGCACCTCGCCTACAAGAACGTCAACGAGCAGCTCTTCTATCGCCATTACACCGGCAGCGGATGGAGCGGCGCCACGCTCCTCGAAGGGACCGCCGACTGGGCCCTGCAGCCCGCGGTCACCCGGCTCGGCGACGACCTCGTCGTCTTCTACAACCACATGGTGACGACGAACACGAGCTACCGCTTCCTCTACAAGACGCTGCACGCGGGCTCGTTCAGCTCGGCGAATGCGCTGGATTCCAGCGGGGGCTTCAAGGGCTATCCGGCGGCGGCCGAGACGCTGCCCACGTCCACCGTGGACGTGCCCTGCATCTTCGGGAAGACGCCCGATGCCGACAGTTCGGGAAACGCGACGCTGGTCTTCGGCAAGGCCCCCGCACCCGGGGCCGCCCCGCCACCGCCTCCTCCGCCACCTCCCCCGGACGGCGGCGCGGACGGCGGTGCCGACGGCGGTGCCGACGGCGGAACGGGCGGCGGCGGCGTCGGCGCTCCGCCGCCGGGCACGGTGCTGTTCTCCGACTCGTTCAACCGCACCAGCTCCGCCGGGCTCGGATCGAGCTGGACCGTGCTGGCCGGAGCGTGGATCACCGATTCGCGCGCGAACTCGGACCTCGACGCGTTGGACCGGGCGGTGGTGAAGGCCGTGACGTGCGCCGATTGCCGGATCGACGGGAGGCTCGTCGGCTACGGCACGGGTGCGACGGGCTTCACGCTGCGCGAGACGCCGTCGGGGGACCGCTACGACCTGGTGGTGCTCTCGAACGGCCGCGTGCAGATCCGACGCTGGCGGTCGGGCTCGGCGAGCGTGCTCGGCGACGCGGCCAGCGGCATCCCGGATCTGGGCGAATGGGCCACGGCGGCATTCACCGTCCAGGGTGCGGGTCCGGTGACCCTCACGGCTACGGTGAACGGCGTGCTCCGCTTGACGGTCACCGACAGCAGCGCGCAGGCGATCGCCTCGGCGGGCGCGGCGGGCCTCACCACGCTCGCCGCGGGGACATGGTTCGACGACTTCAAGCTCACCGCGATCGGCACCGCGGGAGGTGGCGTACCTGACGGCGGCGTTCCCGATGCCGGCACCGACGCGGGCGTCCCCGATGCGGGCACTGATGCGGGCGTCCCCGATGCGGGAACGGACGCGGGTGTCCCGGATGCGGGCACTGACGCGGGCATGCCCGATGCCGGAACGGACGCAGGCATCCCCGACGCGGGAACGGACGCGGGCGTCCCCGATGCGGGAACGGACGCAGGCGTCCCGGACGGAGGCGCGCCTCCGCCTCCGCCTCCTCCGCCGCCGTCCGGCGTGCTCTTCTCCGACGACTTCAACCGCAGCGACAGCTCGGGTCTGGGCGCCAAGTGGACCATTGCCGCCGGCGCTTACATCACCGACAGCCGCGCCAACGCGGACAACGACGGGTTCGACCAGGCGTACGTCAAAGGCGTGACTTGCGCCGACTGCCGCATCGACGCCCGCATGGTCGGATTCGGCACCGAGATGGCGCTCACGCTGCGCGGCAACCCGTCCGCGCCAAAGGACCGCTACGATCTGGCGATCACCAGCGCGGGACGGCTGCGCATCCGCAGGTGGAGGAGCGGGAGCGCCACGGTGCTGGGCGACGTCGCGAGCGGCATCCCCGATCTCGGCGAGTTTGCCTCGTTCAGCTTCACGGTCTCCGGCACGGCGCCGGTGACGCTCACGGGCGCGGTCAATGGGGTCACCAAGCTCACCGTCGCGGACGGCAGCACGGCGGCGCTGACGGCGCCGGGCCTCGCTGGCATCACCAATACCGTGTCCGGCAGCTGGGTGGACGACTTCAAGCTGACGGGGCTCGGAGCCGCGGCGCCGCCGCCAGGCGGCGGCGCAGATGGCGGCACGCCGGACGCCGGCGCCGACGCGGGGACTCCACCCGACGCCGGAGCTCCACCGGACGCCGGGACTCCGCCCGACGGCGGAACTCCGCCCGACGCAGGGACTCCGCCAGACGGCGGCACGCCGGACGGAGGCGTCGCCGGCACGCACCTCCTGCTCGACGTCATCGCCTCCGGACAGAACCAGATCCAGGCGGTGGACCAGGCGGGAACCGTCTACTCCACCGCGGTGGGCGACTCGGGCCGGCAGCTGTACGCCTCGACGGACGGCGCGCGCACCTGGTCTGCGCGCGGCATGGGCACCGGCGACTTCCGCGCGATGACGGTGCTCTCCGACGGCACGCTGCTCGCGCAGGTGGACGAATCCGCGGGACACTTCCTGGCGCGCTCGGGAGACCATGGCGCCACCTGGACCGACGTGCGCGCGCTGGGCAACTACATGGGCCTGACGCCGCACAGCTTCGCCGAGCTGGACGGAGTCGCGTACTTCATCGAGTACCAGGTCTTCGCCCAGAACGACACGCCGATCCATCTCTGGGCGTCGACGGACCTGGGGCGCACCTGGACCGTGCGCTCCACCATCAGCGGGACGCGACATGGCCACGGGCTGGCAGCGGACCCGGCGCGTCACGCTCTCTGGGCGTTCCTGGGCGACACGGACCAGCAGTCGCGGACGCTCCGATCGACGGACGGGGGCGCGACCTGGACCTTGGTGAAGCTCAGCCAGCTGGGCGGGCAGGTGGACGCCACGGTGCTGGCGGACGGGTCGCTCCTCTACGGCCAGGACATCACGTTCCTTCCCGACGAGCCGTGGGTGGTGAAGCTGGGCATCGACGGGACGCTGACGAGCTACCTGCGCTTGCCCGGGCCGGGATACGCGATGCACGCGCTTCCCGGCGGCGGCTATGTCCTGGGGGTCGCTCGAGAGAATGGCGGCGACGTCTACCCCTCCGGCAACGTGAGCGCCTGGGTCTACACCAGCGTGGACGGCGTGCACTGGGAGCAGGTGCTGCAGTACCCGCGCCTCAGCTCGAGCGACGACGTGCGCGCCGACGTGTTCTGGGCGCTTCCCAATGGAGACCTGCTGCTCGAGCTACGCGATGCGAAAGCGTTCAGCTCCGGCACGGGCTACCAGATCCTCCACCCGCGCTTCCAGTGAGGCCCGTCACTCGCCGATCACCTTGATGAGCACGCGCTTCTCGCGGCGGCCATCCGCTCCGGGACGTTCATCTTCAGGTAGACGGTGCGCGACTTCATGGGCGCACCTCGTTGACGGGGTATTGCGGGGGTTCGCCGCGCAGCACGCGCGCGGCGTCGGTCAGCGCCATGGTGGCCATCTGCTCGCGCGTTGCGTGCGTCGCGCTACCCAGATGGGGAAGCAGCACGACGTCCTCGCGCCCCACCAACCCCGGGTGGACGAGGGGCTCGTTCTCGAAGACGTCGAGGCCGGCGCCTCCCAGGTGCCCCGATTCGAGCGCGAGCACCAGCGCCGCCTCGTCCACGACTGCTCCCCGCGCGGTGTTGACGAGGATCGCGCCGCGCTTCATCTGGGCGAGCCTTCGCGCGTCGAAGAGGTGGCGGGTCGCCGGCGTGAGCGGGCAGTGCAGCGTGACGACGTCCGACCGCGCCAACAGCTCCTCCAGAGGGATCCCGCCGCGCGAGGTGGTGTGGAGAACGTGCATCCCGAACCCGCGCGCCCGGCGCGCGACTGCCTCGCCGATCCGGCCCAGCCCGACGATGCCGAGGGTCGCGCCGCGCAGCTCGAGGCCGAGCAGCAGGGTCGGGGCCCAGGCCTTGTACCGTCCGGCGCGGAGGAAGCGTTCCCCTTCGCCCACCCGGCGCGCGACGGCCAGCAGCAGCGCCCAGGTGAGGTCGGCGGTGGACTCCGTCACCGCGTCGGGCGTGTTCGTGACCCAGACGCCGCGCGCGGTGCAGGCGGGCACATCCACGTTGTCGACGCCCACCGCGTGGTTCGCCACCACGCGCAGCGAGGGCGCGGCGGCGAGCAGCTCCGCGTCGACGCGCTCGGTGAGAAGGGCGAGCAGTCCGTCGGCCCGCGCCACGCGCGCGAGGAGCTCGGCCCGCGGAGGCGGAAGCTCGTCGTCCCACAGATCGATCTGGACCTGCCGCCCGACCACGCGGCGCGGGTCGACGGATAGCTTTCGCGCGACGAAGAGGCGCAGCATGATGCGCCCAACGCTGGACCAGACGCCGACCGCGTCAAGTTCCGATCGGAAGGCGTGTCTGTCCATGTGCGCGAAGAGGAGGCAGCCGTGGCCTTGACCATCAGCTCGCCCGCCTTCGAGAACGGCGGCGAGATCCCCAGGCGGTACACCTGCGACGGCGACGATGTCTCGCCCGAGCTGCGATTCGGCGGCGTCCCGCAGGGCGCGAAGAGCCTCGTCCTCGTCGTGCACGATCCCGATGCCCCCGACCCGAAGGCCCCGCGCATGGACTGGGTGCACTGGGTCCTCTACGACCTGCCACCGATCACCACCGTGCTCCGGGAGGGCGTGCGCGAAGGCGACCTTCCGCCCGGGACGTTGCAGGGCTTGAACGACTGGAAGCGGACCGGCTGGGGAGGCCCCTGCCCGCCCATCGGCCGGCACCGCTACTACTTCCAGTTGCACGCGCTGAACACCGTGCTTCCCGACCTGGAGAAGCCGAATCGCCAGCGCCTGCAGCGCGAGATGCAAGGCCACCTGCTGGGCAGCGCCGAGCTGATGGGCACCTACCAGCGGGGCTAGCGGGCGTCCCAGCGTGACAGATTTGAACCGTCCAACCGGCGCGCTGCCTGCGCAGACACGAATTCCTAGGTTGACTCTGGAATCCTGCGGAGGCGCGGGTGGGAATCTTCAAGGTCCTGCGAAGCTGGGCTGTCGTGCGGCAGATCCTCGCCGGCGATGCCACCGCGCTCGATGGCACGGCGGTCTCGGAGCGGACCGCGGAGCTGCGGGCGCGGACCGCCGGCGCGGACCGCGTGGTGCAGTCCGTCTGTCCGTACTGCGCGGTCGGGTGCGGGCAGAAGGTGTACGTCAAGGACGGCCG
>JBJMQJ010000030.1:0-4443 GCA_045802765.1 Myxococcales bacterium | reverse complement strand
TGCCGATCATCAGGTTGTCGAAGATGGACAGTGGCAGGCAGAGCCGGGACCTCTGGAAGGTGCGCGCGATCCCCGCCCGGTAGACCGCCTGCGGGCGCAGGCCGGTGATGCGCGCCGCGGCGAACTCGATCTCGCCTTCGCTCGGGGGAAAGAGGCCGGTGAGGACGTTGAAGAACGTCGTCTTGCCCGAGCCGTTCGGTCCGATGAGGCCGAGCACGCGGCCTTCCTCGAGCCGCAGGTCGAGCGCGTCCAGGGCGACGACCCCGCCGAAGCGCCGGGTCAGCTTCTCGCACTGGAGCAGCGCCGCAGTCACGCGGCCTCCGGGAGCCGCCGCAGCCGCCGCGGGATCAATCCGACCGGGCGGAAG
Source organism: Myxococcales bacterium (assembly GCA_045802765.1). Classification (GTDB taxonomy): domain Bacteria; phylum Myxococcota; class Myxococcia; order Myxococcales; family 40CM-4-68-19; genus VBKO01. Next base: position 4,076 of record JBJMQJ010000030.1, on the reverse strand, counting down.
AGGAGGATGAGCACCACCATCGCGGCGTAGAGCAGGAACCGGTACTCCTGCAGCACCTGGAGCTTCTCGGGCAGGATCACGACGATCGCGGCGGCGAGCGCTACGCCCCACGCGTTCCCGACGCCGCCGAGGAGCAGGATGGACACGAGGACCAGGGACTCGCCGAAGCTGTAGTTGTTCGGCGCGATGAAGCCGACCATGTGCGCGGACGCGGCGCCCGCCACGCCGGCGAGGAAGTTGCCGATGGTGAAGGCGACGATCTTCCAGCGCGCCACGTCGATGCCGAAGCTGGCGGCCGCGGTCTCGTCGAGGCGGACGGCGTCCAGGTCGATGCCGACCCAGGAGCGCTCGAGGCGCTGCACGAGGATCCATCCGAGCGCCAGCAGGACGAGGAGGAGCGCCAGGTAATTCAGGTAGAACGAGCCCGAGAAGGGACCGACCTCCACAGGATCGTTGAAGCGCCAGGGGCCGATGCGGATCTCCCGCAGCTTCAAGCCCTGCGGACCGCCCAGCGAATCGTTGACCTCCAGGAAGGTGCGGAAGAGGAGCGCGAAGGCGATGGTCACCAGCGCCGCGTAATGGCCGCGCGTGCGCAGCACCGGTACGACGATCAGCGTGCCGACGAGAGCAGCCATCGCTCCGCCGGCGAGCAGCACCGGAACGTGCGGCAACCCGGTGGAGCGCGTGAGCACCGCGGCCGTGTACCCGCCCACGCCGAAGAAGGACGCCCCCGCGAAGTTGAGCACGCCCGCGTAACCGAGCTGGACGTGCAGGCCCAGGCACGCCAGCACGACGATGAGGACGCGCGCGACGAGCAGGAGGGAGAAGTCGTCTTCGCGCAGCGCGATGCACAGGCCGACAACGGCGAGCAGCGCGAAGGATTGCGTCAGCCGCTCCGGGACGGGCGGCAGCTTGTCCAGCAAGCGGGTGCGCGTGGCGACGGCGCCCGCCACGACCCCCGCCAGCACCAGGAGGGCGAGGGCGCGCTGCGATTCCGCGCGCAGGAACGCCCAGGCGTAGAGCGCGCAGAGCGCCGCGAACGCCGCCGCGCCCGAGGCGCCGCGCAGCCGGATCATGGCGGTAGTATACGGCGCCGTGCCGGCCGCCGGACTTGCGCTGCGACTCGTGCTCACCGGTGGGACGATCTACCCGAGCCCCGCGGAGCGGCCGATCGACGACGGCGTGGTGCTCATCCGGGAGGGAAAGATCGCCGCGGTCGGGCGCCGCGGATCCGTGCCGTTTCCGAAAGGTGTTCCGACGCTGGACTGCTCGGGGCTGACCATCGTCGCTGGCTTCTGGAACAGCCACGTCCACTTCTTCGAGCGGAAATGGGCCGATGCCGGCAGCATTCCCGCGCCCGAGCTCGCCGGGCAGATTCAAGCGATGCTCACCCGATACGGGTTCACCAGCGTGTTCGATACCGGGTCGCCCTGGGAGAACACGCGGCGGATCCGCGACCGCATCGAGTCGGGCGAGATCGCGGGGCCGCGGATCCGATCGACCGGCGAGGCCCTCCTCGGCAAGGGGTGGATGCCGCCGGCGCCGCTCTTGAGAGCGCTCGGCTTCATGCAGTTCCCGACGCCCGAGATCGAGGATGCCGGAGGCGCCCTGGCCGCCGCGAAGACCGTCCTCGACAGCGGGACCGATGCATTGAAGCTCTTCGCCGCGGCTCCGGCTCCGCCGTTTGCGCCTTTGCCGGCGGGCGCCATCCGCGCCGCCGTCGAAGAAGCCCACCGCAGGAAGAAGCTCGTCTTCGTCCATCCGAGCAGCCGCGAAGGGCTGCTCGCCGCCGTGGCAGGCGGAGCGGACGTCATGGCGCATACGACTCCAGACTCGGGCCCGTGGGACGAGCCCGTCCTCGCGGCCATGGCGCAAGCGAAGGTCGTCCTCATCCCGACGTTGAAGATCTGGAGGTACCACCTGCGTCACGATCGCGCCTCGCTGGGCGAATCGCGGGCGCGCGCCGCCGCCGGTCAGTTGCGAGCCTGGGTAGCGGCCGGAGGCGCGGTCCTGTTCGGCACCGACGTCGGCGGCATGGACGATTACGATCCCGGCGACGAGTACTCCCTGATGGCCGACGCGGGGATGAGCTTCCGCCAGATCCTCGCCTCGCTCACGACTGCTCCCGCGGAGAGATTTGGAGAATCGCGCCGGCTCGGGCGGATCGCTCCGGGTCTCGCCGCCGACCTGGTCGTCTTGAACGCGGATCCGTCGCGCGATGCGCGGGCGTTCGCCGCGGTGCGATACGCGATGCGCGACGGCAAGCTGATCTACCAGGCTGCGCGGTGATTAGACGCGCTCCGAAGTCCGTTCGCCGATGAGGCCGGTCGGACGCAGCGCCATGAGCACGATCACGACGGCGAATGCGAAGACGTCCTTGTACGCGCTGGCGAAGGGCAAGGCCACGGCGCCGACGGTCTGCAGCGCGGCGAAGAGGAAGCCGCCGATGACCGCGCCGTAGAGGTTCCCGAGACCCCCGATGATCGCCGAGGCAAAGCCGATCACGCCGAGGAGCAGGCCCATCCCGTAGTACACCTCGTTGTAGTAAAGCCCGTCCATCGCGCCGGCGAACGCGGCCAGCGCGGAGCCGAGCCCGAAGGTGAAGAGGACCACGCCGCGAAAATCGATGCCCATGGTACGCGCCGTCTCCTCGTCCTGCGCGACGGCGCGGATCGCCAGACCCAGCCGCGTGCGCGTGATGAAAAGATGCGTGCCGGCGATGAGCAGCGCTCCGGCCGCCAGGAGGAGAAGGTTGTCGAGGCGCAGGTTGAATCCGCCCAGATCGTACCCGGTGGTGGGCAGCAGCGCGGGGAACCGTTGCGGCTGCGACCCACCCGGATAGAAGAGGCGGATCGCCTCGCGCAGCACCGTCCCCATCATCAGCGTGACGAGCAGCACGTTGAGCGAGGGCGCGCCCTTGAGCGGCAGGACCACGAAGCGCGCCACCAAGGCGCCCACCGCTGCCGTGGCGAGCGCCGAGAACACCACCACCGCGGCAAGCTGCACGGCCGGCGAGGAGACGCCCAGCTTGATCAGCCCGGCCCACACGGCGAGCGCGACGAACGCGCCGAAGGCGAGGACGTCGCCGTGGGAGAACTGGATGATGTCGAGGACGCCGAAGAAGAGCGTGAACCCCACGGCCACCAGCGCGTACATCATGCCCAGCATCACGCCGTTCATGACGTACTGGCCGAGGACGGCGAGCGACATGGCTACTTGCCGCGCAGCTTGCGCTTCCCGCCCGCGTACTCGCTGTCCTCCCACAGGACCCACTTGCCGTCCTGCACGACGTACTTGGTGATCACCGGGACGGTGTTCTGGCCGTGCTCGTCGAAGGTCACCTTGCCGACGATCGTGTCCACGTCCTTCACCTTGGCCAGCTCCGCGATCACCTTCTTCCGATCGGGGCCCACCTTCTCGATGGCGTCCATGATGAGCTGCGCGCCGGCGAAGGCGAAGGGGCCGTACGCCTCGGGCGGATTGGTGTATCCCTGCTTGTTGTAGTCCTCGAGGAACTTCTTGCCGCCGGGAAGCTTCTCGGCGGGCGCGCCCTCGCGGAAGGCGAGCACTCCCTCGGCGAGCGGACCCAGCGCCTTGATGAAGTCGTCGTTCACGATCCCGGAGGTGCCGTCGAACTGCGCGTTCAGCCCCAGCTTGTCCATCTGGGCGCGGATGCGCACGCCGATCGGGGTCAAGCCGCCGAAGTAGAGGACCTCGGGGTTCTGCGCCTTGATCTGCGTCAGCTCGGCGGTGAAGTCCTGCTGGTCCGCGGTGACGCCCAGGTCGATGACCACCTTGCCACCGTCCTTGGTGAGGAACTGGGTGAAGTACTTGTCGTGTCCCTTTCCGTAGTCGGTCGTGTCGTGGATGACGGCGACCTTCTTGTAGCCGTGCTCGGAGACGAACTTCGCGTTGGTCTCGTTCTGGTTGATCATCGTGCCGTTGACGCGATGGATCTCCTTGAAGTCGTTCGCGTAGGTGATGTCGGGGAGCACCGCCCCCCAGACCACCACCGGCAGCCCGAAGCGGTGATACGTGTCCACCGTGGCCATCGCCACCACCGAGCAATAGTGGGT
>JBJMQJ010000312.1:0-2942 GCA_045802765.1 Myxococcales bacterium | reverse complement strand
TACGTCCACCTGACCAATTATTCGAGCGGGCTGTGCATGCCGGAGATCGCCTACATGGCGGCGGCCGAGCGGCTCGACATGCTGCTCAACGACGCCATGTACGGCATCCTCTTTCGCGACATCAACATGCAGCGGACGTTCTGCGACCAGTACTTCTCGCGCCGGATCTGCGCCTTCGCCGGGATCATCATCAACACCGGCGAGGACAACTACATCACCACCGCCGACGCCGACGAGGCGGCGCACACGGTGATCGCCTCGCAGCTCGTCAACGAGACCTTCGCGCACCTCGCCGGCATGCCCGACGAGCTGATCGGCTTCGGCCATTCCTTCGAGATCGATCCCGCTCGCGAGGACACGCTCTTGCGCGAGTTCGCCATGGCGATGATGGTGCGGGAGCTGTTCCCCCGCAGCCCCATCAAGTACATGCCGCCGACCAAGCACAAGGAAGGGGACATCTTCTTCAGCCACGCCTACGACGTCATGTCCGACCTGGTGGCGATCTCGACGGGGCAGGGCATCCAGCTGCTCGGAATGATGACCGAGGCGATGCACAATCCCTTTCTGATGGATCGCTACGTGGCGCTCAAGGCAGCCGCCTACGTGTACCGGGCGGCGCGGCACCTGGGCGGGGAGATCTCCTTCAAGCCGGACGGCATCGTCGCCCGGAGGCAGCGCGAGGTGTTCGACAAGGCGGTCGCGCTGCTCGAGGAAGTCGCGAAGGATGGCATGATGGCAGCCATCGGCAAGGCGCGGTTCGGCGACACCGCGCGCACGGAGACGGGAGGGAAGGGCTTGGACGGCGTGTTCGAGCGCGCCCCGGATTACTTCAACCCGTTCCTGGAGATCCTCGAGGGGCGGGCGTGAGCGAAAAGCAGCTCATCCGGCCGTACGGGGACCGCAAGGACGATGGCGTCATCCAGCTATCCTTCGTCCTGCCGGTGCCTTTCTCCGAGAAGGCCAAGGAAGCAGCCGCGCTGATGGCGAAGAAGCTCGGGCTCTCGCACGTGCTGGTCTCCTCCATGGAGAAGGCGGGCGAGGACTACAGCTTCTTCGTCGTCTACGGCCGCACCCACGCGCAGCTCGACTATGCGGCCATCGAGGTGCCCGTCGTCGCGCATCGCAAGCACCCGTTCGACGAGCTGAACGACGTCATCGAGCGCGACGTCGGGCGGAAGATCGTGGTGGTGGGCGCCTGCATCGGCACCGACTCGCACACCACCGGGATCGACGCGATCATGAACATGAAGGGCTATGCCGGCGACTACGGCCTGGAGCGCTACCGGATGTTCCGCGCCATCAACCTGGGATCGCAGGTCGAGCCGCGCGCGTTGGTCGAGAAGGCACGCGAGGTCCGGGCGGACGCGGTGCTCGTCTCCAAGGTCGTCACCCAGCGCGACGTGCACAAGGAAGACGCGCGCACGCTGGTCGAGGCCGCGAGGGAAGCGAAGATCTTCGACAAGACCATCTGGATCTTCGGCGGTCCCCGCGTCGACCACAAGACCGCGCTGGAGCTGGGCTTCGACGCCGGCTTCGGCCCGGGCACCAAGCCCAGCGACGTCGCGAACTACATTTATTATCGTCTGCTCGAGCGACAAGGGCGGCCTCCGCCGCCGCAGCCGACCGCGCACGGGACGCCCGACGCGACCATCCAGGTAGCGGAGAAGCCATGACCGGCGTGGGGCTCAAGACGGTGCTCCGGATGCGCCTCTCGGCGCACGACGCGCATTATGGAGGCGGGCTGGTCGACGGGGCGCGCGTGCTGGGCCTCTTCGGCGACGTGGCGACCGAGCTTCTCGTCCGCCTCGACGGCGACGAGGGGCTGTTCCGCGCGTACGAATCGGTCGAGTTCCTCGCCCCGCTCCACGCGGGCGACTTCGTCGAGGTGGAGGGCGAGATTGTCTCCGTCGGAAAGACCAGCCGGAAGATTCGCTTCGAGGCGCGCAAGGTGATCTCGCCGCGGCCTGACCTGTCCGACTCGGCGGCCGAGGTGCTCGCGCAGCCGGTCGTGGTGTGCCGCGCGGTGGGCACCTGCGTCACCCCGGCGGCCAAGCAGCGGAACCCTCGCCGCTGACGCGGGCGCGCGCCGATGCGCATGTTGCGGCCTGACCCAATGACGGAGGCGGTATGCGCGTTCAAGAGCTGATCAAAGGAAACGTCGTGACGGTACGGCCCGATGCCAGCGTGCAGGAGGTCGCCCGCAAGATGGCCGAGGAGGACATCGGCTTCCTGCCCGTGGTGGATGCGTCGGGCAAGGCGCTCGGCACCGTCACCGACCGCGACATCGTCGTCCGCCTCATTGCCAAGGGCGGAGATCTGAAGAATGCCCGCATCGAGCAGGTGATGACCAAGGACGTGGTCAGCGTCCGGCCCGACGAGGACGTGCAGAAGGCGGCCGAGCTGATGAAGGAGCGCAAGATCTCCCGCGTGCTCGTCTGCGACCAGAACGGCAAGCCCCTCGGCGTGATCAGCCTGGGCGACCTGGCGGAGCGGCACGAGGAGGGCGAGGTGGGCCGCACGGTCAAGGAAGTGAAGGAAGGCGCCTCGCTCACGCACTGAGCGAAGCTCCTCCGGGCGCGGTAGGATCCGGCCCATGCCGGTTCCTCCCGCCATCCTGACCGCCGCGATCTGCGGCGCCGAGACGACGCGCGAGCAGACGCCGTATCTGCCCATCACCGCCGATGAGCTCGCCGCCGAGGCCGAGCGCTGCGCGCAAGCCGGCGCGGCGGTCATCCACCTGCACGTGCGCAACGACGACGGCAGCCCGACGCAGGATCGCGCGCTGTTCGACAAGGCCATCCGCGCCATCCGAGCGCGTTGCGACGTCATCGTCCAGACGACCACCGGTGGCGCCGTCGGCATGAGCGCCGAGGAGCGGGCGCAGCCGCTCCTGTGCAATCCGGAGATGGCTACCCTCAACGCCGGGTCGCTCAACTTCGGCG
>JBJMQJ010000311.1:0-6677 GCA_045802765.1 Myxococcales bacterium | reverse complement strand
TGCCGACGGACACGGGACCGGCCGAGACGCGGTAGATCCCGCGGACCACCTGGGGTCAGGCTCCGGCCTTTCCCCAGGTGTTGAGCTTGCCCCGATTCGGTGGACAGGTTGACCACGCTCCCTTGAGCGGCACGCCCTTCGTCACCAGATGCGAGGCGAACGTGTGCCGCAGCGCGTGCCACGTGGATCCTGCGCAGCCCGGCCCTTCTGCACGCGCGCCAGATGGGCCACTTGCCCCGCCGCGGTGGAATCCTCTCGACCCTAGGGATGCGCTGGCGGCAAACCAACCATTCGGGTCGGAACCACGGCGCGCGAACTGTATTGCTCGATCGTGTGGACGAGCGCGTCCAGGTCGAAGGGTTTCTGAAGAATCGCGTCGGCGGCCCAGGGGGCGTCCTCCGGAACGACGGTCGTGACGACGATCGGATTGCGGCGCAGTCGGGGGTCACCCCGGACGGCAGCGACGAATTCCCAGCCGTTCATGCCAGGCATCATGAGATCCAGCAGGACCAGGTGCCGCGAACCCCGGGTGGCCCTGAGCACAGAGAGCGCTTCTCGCCCGTCGCGCGCTTCGCGGATGCTGAATCCCTCCGACTCGAGCGCCTCGCGCATCAGCGCCCGGAAATCTTCGTCGTCTTCCACGATGAGCACCGCGAGATCGCGCATCGAGGAGGGAACCTAGGCACGCGTTCCGTGGAAGCTTACGTCCGAGCGTCGCCCCGCTTGCCCTCCGTGGACAGTCGAACCCAGCTTGGCGTTGACAGGCCGGTCGCCGGCGGCATACGGAAGACTACGGGGATCCCACCTCGCGCGTGAGGAGGCCCATCGACAGGACGGCGCTCCAGCTTCGAGCGTGAAGCGCGGAGGACCATGGGCCAATCCAGAGCAAAGCCATCGCGATCGAGCACGCAGCGCCGGGGCGGGCGGCGGCCCGCCGGGCAGACCAGCAAGCCATCGTTTCCCATCGTGGGCATTGGCGCCTCCGCCGGCGGGCTCGAAGCCTTCACGCAGCTCCTCAAGGCGCTCCCGGCGAACACCGGAATGGCGTTCATCCTCATCCAGCATCTCGATCCGGCCCACTCGAGCTTCCTCAGCCAGGCGCTCGCCAAGGCGACCCCGATGAAGGTCCTCGAGATCGAGGACGGCATGGGCATCGAGCCGGACCACGTCTATGTGATTCCGCCGAACGCCGATGTCGCCCTCGCCGGCGAGGAGCTGGTCCTCGTCGAGCGCGGGCCACAGCCCCACCTGCCGGTCGACTCGTTTCTTCGCTCGCTCGCGCACGAGCGCGGTAGCCAGGCGATCGGCGTAGTCCTTTCCGGGACAGCGTCGGACGGGACCGCCGGGCTCCGGGCGATCAAGGGCGAGCACGGGATCACCCTGGTGCAGGATCCACACACCGCGAAGTTCAGCGGCATGCCACAGAGCGCGATCGACGCGGGCGTGGTCGATTACGCGCTTTCCCTCCCGCTGCTCGCCGAAGAGCTCGTCCGGCTGAGCCGGCACCCTTACCTCGCGGTCGATGCCGAGCTGCCTCCGGAGCAAGTGGACGAGGATGCCCTGAACCAGATCTTGCTCGTCGTGCGCGAGGCTGTCGGGGTCGACTATACCGAATACAAACCGGCCACGTTGCAGCGGCGCCTCGCACGCCGGATGGCCGTGCGCAAGACGAAGAGCCTCGGCGATTACCTTCGCGTCCTCCGGGATGATCCATCGGAAGCGCGGCTGCTTCACGAGGACGTCCTCATTCACGTGACCTCCTTCTTTCGCGACCCGCAAGTCTTCGAGGCGCTGAAGGAGCGCGTGTTCCCGGAGCTGCTGCGGCCCAGTCCGGAAGAGGCGCCGATCCGCATCTGGGTCGCCGGCTGCTCGACCGGCGAGGAGGTGTATTCGCTCGGCATCGCTCTCCTCGAGTTCATGGACGAGTCGCCTTGCCCGCGCCCGCTCCAGATCTTCGGCTCGGACATCAGCGAGCAGGCGATCCGCACCGCGCGCCAAGGCCTGTATCCCGAGAGCATCGTGCGGGAGATGAGCGAGGAGCGCCGGCGGCGGTACTTCGTCAAGGCGGACGGGGGCTACCGCATCCACAAGGTGGTGCGCGAGCTGTGCGTCTTCGTGCGGCATGACCTGGCCCGCGACCCGCCCTTCTCGAAGCTCGACCTCATCACCTGCCGCAACGTCCTCATCTATTTCGCCGCCTCGCTCCAGAAGCGGATCGTCGCCACGTTCCACTACTGCCTCAACCAGCCCGGCTACCTGCTGCTCGGGCGCACCGAGGGAGTGGTCGGCTTCGGCCACTTCTTCTCCCCAGCGGACAAGCTGAACAAGATCTTCGTCCGCACGACGCTGCCGAGCAGGCTGCGGTTCGCAGCGTCGGCGAAGGGCCAGCCAATCACCGGCCAGGCGCTCGACCGCGTGTCTCTCGAGCAGCATCGCTCGACGGTCGACGTGGTGAGATATGTCGATCGCCTTCTCCTGAGCAAGTACGCGCCCGCGGGCGTGATCGTGAACGACGCGATGGAGGTGCTGCAGTTTCGCGGCCACACCGGGCTGTACCTCGAGCCGGCGCCGGGCGAGCCGCAGAACAACGTGCTCAAGATGGCGCGGCCAGGACTGCTCTCGGCGCTGCGGGACGCGTTCGCGCAGGCCAAGAAGGTGACGGCACCCGTTCACAAGCACAGCGTCGCCATCGGCGATGACGGCTCGACCCGCACCTGCGACGTGATCGTCATCCCCATCACGGCGTTCGCCGGTGCCAAGGAGCCGCTCTACGTCGTCCTGTTCGAAGACTCGATTCGCGTGGGGAAGGGCTCCAAGGGCAGCGCGAGCAGAGGGGCTCACCCCGCGGGGCTCCAGGACGCCTCCAAGCTGCGGCACGAGCTCGCGGCGACCAAGGAGTACCTCCACTCCCTGATCGAGGAGCACGCCCGGACCAACGACGATCTGGGCGCCGCCAACGAGGAGCTCGTCTCCGGCAACGAGGAGCTCCAGAGCATGAACGAGGAGCTGGAGACGGCGAAGGAGGAGCTGCAATCGGCCAACGAGGAGCTGATCACCGTCAACGACGAGCTGAACAGCCGCAACCAGGAGCTGCACCAGGTCAACGCCGATCTCGTCAATCTACTCGACACCGTCGATCTGCCGGTCGTGATCCTGGACGTCGATCGGCGCATCCGCCGGTTCACGCCCAAGGCGCGCAGCCTCATGAACCTCCTCCCCTCGGACCTGGGCCGGCCCATCGACGACATCAGGCCCAACATCGACGTGACGGACCTCGACCGGCGCATCGCCGAGTCGATCGCCACGGGCTCGTTGAAGGAGTCCGAGGTGCAGGACCGCGAGGGCCGCTTCTACCGCATGCAGATACGTCCCTACCGGACGGCCGACAACCGCGTCGACGGCGCGATGGTCTCGCTGGTCGACATCGACGTGCTCAAGCACGACGTGCGCGATGCGGAATGGGCGCGCGACTACGCCGCCGGGATCGTCGAGGCGGTGCAGGTCCCACTCGTCGTCCTCGACGAGCACCTGCGCGCTCTCTCCGCGAACGAGGCGTTCTACGTCGAGTTCGGCGTGAAGCCGGAAAGCACGGAAGGGAAGACGCCCTTCGAATGGGAGGGGGGCGCGTGGGACATCCCGGAGATCCGGTCCGTGCTCGAGGGCCTGCTGTTCACCCCGGCGTCCGGATTCCACGGCCACGAGATCGAGCTGCAATTCGCCGCCCGGAAGAGGTGGCTCTCCCTGTCGGCGCGCACCGTCAAGTCGCGCATCGGCGTACCCATGGTCCTCCTCGCCATCGAGGACGTCACCGAGCGCAAGCAGGCGGAGGCGGAGCGCGCGGCGCTCCTGGTCGACGCCCGCGCCGCCAAGGAGCAAGCGGAGCGAGCCAACCTCGCCAAGGACGAGTTCCTCGCCACGCTCTCGCACGAGCTGCGCACTCCGCTCGGGACCATGCTCATGCATGCCCAGATGATGCGCCGCGGGGAGCTGGACGACGAGCGCGTCAAGCGCGGCAGCGAGGCGATCGAGCGTTGCGTGAAGACCCAATCCCAGCTCATCGACGACTTGCTCGACAGCTCGCGCATCGTCACCGGGAAATTCAAGATGGAGATGGAAGCGGTCGACCTCGCCGCCGTCACGCGCGCGGCGATCGAGGCCATCAGCGGGCAGGCCGAGCGGAGGTCGATTGCCATCGACGTCGACGTCGATCGGCCCGTCGGCCGGGTGTCAGGGGATCGGACCCGACTTCAGCAGGTCTTGTGGAACCTGCTTGCGAATGCGCTCAAGTTCACTCCCGCGCACGGACGCGTGTCGGTCACCCTCGAGCGCGCCGGCGGGCAGGCCGTCATCGAGGTACGCGACACGGGCAGCGGAATCGATCCCGCCTTCCTGCCCAACATCTTCAACCGGTTCACCCAGGAAGACAGCACGACCTCGCGGCGCTATGGCGGTCTCGGGCTGGGCCTCGCCATCGTGCGGCACATCGTCGAGTCGCACGGCGGTGCGGTCCGGGCCACGAGCGAAGGCAAGGGAAAGGGAGCGACTTTCCAGGTGTCCCTCCCCCTCGTGTCCACCGAAGATGAGACCGTCGTCGCTCGCGCGCCGGCCGCGCGTAGCGCGCCCGGGGACGCCGCGAAACTGCACGGAGTGCGCATTCTCGTGGTCGACGACGATCAAGCGGCCGGCGCAGCCGTGCAGGAGATCCTGAGGGAGGCGGGGGCGGAGGTCGGCGCGGTCACATCGGCGGAGGAGGCCAGGCGCGCCGTGGCGGAGCTCCACCCGCAGCTGATCATCTGCGACATCGCGATGCCGGGCGAGAACGGTTACAGCTTCATCCGCCAGCTGCGGCAGTCCGGTCCCCCGCGCGACGCACAGGTGCCGGCCATCGCGTTGACCGCGCTCGCGGGAGAGGAGGATCGGCGGCGATCGTTCGCGGCCGGGTTCCAGGAGCACCTCTCCAAGCCAGTCGACATCGACCGGCTGGTGCAGACGGTAAGCGCGCTCGCGGCGCACCGGCTTCGGTCCACCGTTGGAGAGCCGCGATGAGTGGTCTCAGGTCGCGCAATGGGACAGGGCGGGCGCAATGTGAATAGAGGGGGCGTTCCGGGGGGAGGACGGCCGAGCGGCGACGCTGCCGCCGAGTCTTCTGCTGCCATCCTGTTCGCGACCCTCTGGGAAGAGCTGGCGGACGTCCTCGGCACCGCCGCCACGGCGACGCTTCTGCGTCGCGCGGCGCGACGCGCGTTGCCCAGATGCCCGCAGCTCGCCGAGCTCGCCATCCAGCGAGAGAACCTCGAATACCGCTACACGCTGCCACCTGCCTGGAAGGACGCGGCCGAGGGCACGCCGATCGCGCTGCGCGAGCTCGTTACGGAGCTCCGCCCGATCCTCATCGAGATGACCGGCCAGGTCGTCATCCGGCACCTCGAGCAGGTGCCCGACCTTCGCGAACTTCTCGCCCCGCAGGAGGCAGAGTGATGAGCTCGAGTCAGCTACCCTTGGAACGCCTCTCGACAGGAAGCAGCGCCCTGGATCGAATCCTCGGAGGCGGCCTGCCGGTGAGGTCGCTCAGCGTGATCGCCGGAGAGCCCGGCGCGGGCAAGACGTTGTTTGCGCTCCAGCTGCTCTTCCACCTCGGACGGCAAGGCAAGAAAGGCATCTATTTCACGACCCTCTCCGAGCCGTCGTTGAAGCTCATCCAGTACATGCAGCAGTTCTCCTTCTTCGACGAGAGTTTGATGGGGAAGGAGCTCGTCTTCGTGGATCTCGGTTCCGTGGTCCGGGGCCGGGACGCCGACGCCGTCCTCCAGGCGATCGTCGGACGGGTCGAGCAAGAGGAGCCGGCGATCGTCGTGATCGACAGCTTCAAGGCGATCCGGGACATCCTCAGCGATGCTCCCTCGGTCCGGACGTTCGTCTACGATCTCGCGGTCCACACGGCAGGCTGGGGAGCCGCGAGCCTCTTCGTCGGCGAATATACCGACGAAGAGATCGAGACCCACGCCGAGTTCACCGTCGCTGACGGCATCATCCGCTTCAGCACCCGGCGCGAGGAGCTGACGGCGGTACGGATGGTCGAAATCCTCAAGCTCCGCGGATCGGATTCCGTCAGCGGTCGTCACTTCTTCGAGATCGGTCCCGCCGGCCTCACCTTCTTCCCGCGAGTGAGGAGCCCGGCAGCGGACGGCCATCCGTCGACCTGGTCGCTCGCCGAGCGCGCTCCGACCGGGATCGCCGGTCTCGACGAGATGCTCGGCGGCGGGTTGCCGCGGGCGAGCTCCACCGTCATCCAGGGGGCGACCGGGACGGGCAAGACTCTCCTCGGGCTGCAGTTTCTCCTCGAGGGGGTGCGAGGGGGAGAGCCCGGCATCCATTTCACGCTGGAGGAGACGGCCGATCAGCTTCGGGGGATCGCCCAGAGCTTCGGATGGGACCTCCGCGAGATGGAGCGGCGCGGGCTTTTCTCCGTTCACTACGCCTCGCCCGTCGAGCTCTCGACCGACGCTTTCCTCAATCGGGCGCGGCAACTGGTCGAACAGGTCGGCGCGAAGCGTGCCGTGCTCGACAGCCTCACCAGCATGGAGCTTGGCGTTCCCTCCGAGCGGCGCTTCAAGGAGCTGGTCTACGCCATGACCAAGCACTTCCGCGCCCAGCTCGTCACGCTCAACCTGAACATG
>JBJMQJ010000310.1:0-3978 GCA_045802765.1 Myxococcales bacterium | reverse complement strand
GAAGCGTGCGGTTGTTCACCGATCGCATACATGATGAGTCGTTCATTACGTCCACGGCGGCGCCCGGAGCCTGGCGACATCGACGCCGCGTCGCGGGTACTGGCCTCGCTGCCACCGGGAATGGATCTGTTGCTCCCCGGCTCCGCTCGGGACCTGGGAGATACTTTGGTCGGCTACCGGCCGGACCTGATGGTGGTCTTCGGGTTCAACTGGCGGCTGCCGCGGGAGGTGCTCGACCTGCCGAGGTTCGGCGTACTCAACGTCCACCAGTCGGCACTGCCTCGGTACCGGGGTCCGGCGCCGGTCTTGTGGGCGATCCGCAATGGTGATCCGACAATCGGCGTGACTGTCCATCGCATGGACGAGGGCTTCGACACCGGTCCAGTGATGGAGCAGGTCGACGATGTTCCGTTGCCGGAGGATGCGACGCCAGCGTCCGTGTGGGAGCGGACCGGCCAGTGGCGTCCAGCAGAGTGGTGTATGACGGGCCTGTGTGACGGGCGTGGCGTAGACGTGAAGGCGGCCATCGCGTGATCTGTGAGTGTGTCGGTCGGCGGGTCTGGATGGATCTGCTGCCAGGGTTCGGTGCTGGTGTCTGGGGCTGGCTCTCGCGTGATCTGGCCGCTTCGGTGTGCTCTGCGAAGGACTTGTCGCCCTGGGCGCCAGCACCGGTCTGGGGCCGCCGGTTGGCTTGATCAGAAGCTTGTCCGCGTCCTTGCGCGTGACTCGTCACAGATGTGCCGCTCGGTGTCGTCCATCCAGGCCAAATTCATGACGGTTGATGGATAGGGGGTCGCATGTCGGTGGTGGCGGATGTGGTGGACGCGGTGGTAGGTGGCGACACGCACCGGGATGCACACGCGCTGGAGATGGTCACCCCGGCGGGGGTGACCGTTGCCACGACGGAGATCGGCAACGATGAAGGCGGGTTCGCCGATGCGTTGGCCTTCATCGCCGAGCACGCCCCGGGATCCCGGGTGCTGGTCGGGTTGGAGGGCACCCGCAGTTACGGAGTCGGGCTGGCCCGCGCGCTCACGGCGGCCGGTCTGCGGGTTGTGGAGGTGGAACGGCCACGCCGGGGTGCCCGACGGCGGGGCAAGTCAGATGCCATCGACGCGCGCCTGGCGGCGTTGGCGGTGCTGCGCATGGCCGCCGACCGGCTGCCTGTCCCGCGCGTGGACGGGGACCGGGAGGCGTTGCGGATCCTGCTGGGCGCGCGCCGCGAGCTGGTCATGGCCAAGACCCGTCAGGTGAACCGGCTCCGCGCGTTGCTGCTTACCGGCGAGGACACCGATCGGCCACTGGCGCGAGCCGCGTTCACGCAGTCCGCACTGGCCACGATCGCCCGCCGCCGGGGCAGGGCTGGCCAGAGCCGGGAGCAGGCGGTGCGGCGGGCCGAGGCGCGGCGCTTGGCGCTGGCCATCATCGCGGCTGGCCGAGAGCTGTCCGACAACCGGGCCCAGCTTGTCGACATCGTGGCCCAGGTCGCACCGGCGCTGATGACCAAGCCCGGCATCGGCCCCGTGTCGGCCGCGCAGGCAATCGTGTCCTGGTCACATCCGGGCCGCTGCCGCAACGACGCGGCCTACGCCGCGCTTGCTGGGGCCAGCCCACTGCCCGCCTCCAGCGGAAGGATCACCCGGCACCGTCTCAACCGCGGCGGCGACCGAGACCTCAACCGCGCCCTGCACGACATCCTGCTCACCCGCTGGCGGATCTGCCCACGCACCCGCGCCTACGTGGCCCGGCGCCGCGCCGAAGGCAAGACCGACAACGAGATCCGCCGCTGTCTCAAGCGATACATCGCCCGCGAGCTCTACCGCGCACTCAACACCGCCACCGCGGCTTGACAACACATAGAAGCGTCCTTCGAACTGAGTTCCCGCTCAAGACCAAGGAGAGCCACGCGATGGCCGCCAAGCCCAGTATCGACCCTGCCCAGGTTCTGCACGAGCAGCTGGAGTCCGCCTCGCCGGATCTGCTGCGGTCGTTGTTGTCCACCTTCATCAATGCATTGATGGGTGCGGAGGCTGACGCGATCTGCGGCGCCGGCTACGGGCAGTCGAGTCCGGAGCGGGTCAACGTGCGTAACGGGTATCGGCATCGGGACTTCGACACCCGTGCCGGCACCCTGGACGTGGCGATCCCGAAGCTGCGGTCCGGTTCCTACTTCCCGGACTGGCTGCTGGAACGCCGCCGGCGTGCGGAGGCGGCCCTGACCTCGGTGGTGGCGACCTGCTACCTGCTGGGAGTCTCCACCCGCCGAATGGAGAAACTGGTGGAGTCCCTCGGGATCACCCGCCTGTCCCGCTCCCAGGTCTCCCGGATGGCCACCGACCTGGACGCCCAGGTGGAGGCGTTCCGCACCCGGCCACTGGACGCCGGCCCCTACACCTTCCTGGCCGCTGACGCCCTGGTACTGAAGGTCCGCGAGGGCGGGCGGGTCGTCAACACCCACGCCCTACTCGCGGTCGGCGTCAACGCCGACGGGCATCGGGAGATCCTCGGTCTGCAAGTCACCTCGGCTGAGGACGGAGCGGGCTGGCTGGCCTTCTTCCGCGACCTGTGCGCCCGCGGCCTGAGCGGGGTCGCCCTGGTCACCTCCGACGCCCACCGCGGCCTCATCGAGGCGATCGGAGCGACCCTGCCGGGTGCGGCCTGGCAACGCTGCCGCACCCATTACGCCGCCAACCTCATGTCGGCCACCCCGAAAGCGTCCTGGCCGTGGGTACGGGCGCTGCTGGCCTCGGTCTACGACCAGCCCGACGCTGCCAGCGTCCACGCCCAACTCGACCGCATCCTGGACGCGCTGGCCGACAAGCTACCCGCCGTCGCCGACCACCTGGACACCGCCAGAGCAGACCTGCTGGCCTTCACCAGCTTCCCCCGCGAGGTCTGGCGGCAGGTCTGGTCCAACAACCCGCAAGAACGCCTCAACCGCGAAATCCGCCGCCGCACCGACGTCGTCGGGATCTTCCCCGACCGGGCAGCCCTCATCCGCCTCGTCGGCGCCGTCCTCGCCGAACAACACGACGAATGGACCGAAGCACGCCGCTACCTCGGCCTGGAAGTCCTGGCCAAGGCCCGCCTCACCACCATCCCCGACCCCACCACCACCCAGGAGGCCACCAACACCCTGCCGGCGCTCAGCGCCTGACCAAACAAGAAGGATCACGCCTCAACCGCGAAACACCACACCACGGGACTTGACCGAACTTCCGTCGAGCCGACGGCGCCTATGATCCGTCGCACGTGCGGAACCGCGCACTGTGCCGGGCGAAGAACGCCGTTGCCCTTGTCCGCCTGGGCGAGATCGAGGAAGCCTGCGCCGAGGCCACGCGTGCAGTGGATCTCGCCCAACAGATCGATTCGGCTCGGCTCGCTGATCATCTCCGTGCCTTCGACGTCGCCATAGCGCCGTGGGCAGCCGTTCCGTACGCACGTGACTATGCCGAGGCGGTGCGGCTGGTCAGGCGGTGAGGCGATGGATCGCCTCGACCAGGGCTTCCGGCGCTCGCAGGTCCGGCAACACGAGGTCGGCGCCTGCTTCGAGGAGGACCTCAGCGTCGGCCGTACCTGAACACACGCCGATGACCTGCGCGCCGCCCCGCTGCCCGGTCGTGACGTCCTCCAGCGAGTCTCCGACTATCACCGTGCGGGCACGGGTGAACTCGACGGCATGGCGAGCGCCGGCGCGCCGCTGAGCGAGTCGTACCAGGGCCGGTCGATCCGGGTCGTCGGAGGCGTACCCGCCGACATCAAGATCGAGGTACCTGGAAAGGCCGAAGGCTGCCAGCTTGAGCTCCGCGTTCGGCCGCAAGTTGCCGGTGACCACGCTCGACACGGTTTCCGGCAGCTCGCGCACGGCTTTCAGGCTGTCGCGGGCGCCGGGGAGGACCACCCCCTTCGTGCGGATTTCCTGGCGGTGCTCCGCGAACCTTCTCGGGATCAGCGCGAGCATCGCCGGCAGGAGAGAGG
>JBJMQJ010000309.1:0-9497 GCA_045802765.1 Myxococcales bacterium | reverse complement strand
GACGTCGCCGCGATGGTCCGGTCGTTCGAGTACGCGGCGCAGATCGCGCTGCGCGACGCGGCCATCGTGCGCGAGGCGGATCGCGCCGCCGCCGAGCCCTGGGCGCGCCTGTGGATGACGTGGACGCCGGCGGCCTTCCTCGGGGCCTGGCTGGAGACCACCAAGGGGTCGTCCATCGTCCCGCGCGAGCGGGCCGAGACGGAGATGCTCCTCGACACGCTGAACCTCGAGCTGGCGCTGGACGACGTCCACGTCGAGGTCGACCGCCGCCCGGACTGGGCGATGATCGCCCTGCGCTCGCTGGAGGATGCGGTAGCGTGACCGGGCTCGAGGATTCCGAGCCCGACGGAACTGGGTCTCCGTTTGCTTTCCAGGGTGGGGGAAACCGCCGACGCGAGGAGCGAGCGCGCAGCGCATGCCGAGCCCGGTCGGAAGTAGAAGCGGGGGACGCGGGTCGGCTAAGCGTTTGCTCCGGACAGATGGTTCAGCCGGCTGAACTGCCACGATCGCAAACCAGCCGAATTTACCAAGCTTTCCGCAGCGTCGTAACGCAGCG
Source organism: Myxococcales bacterium (assembly GCA_045802765.1). Classification (GTDB taxonomy): domain Bacteria; phylum Myxococcota; class Myxococcia; order Myxococcales; family 40CM-4-68-19; genus VBKO01. The sequence goes on along the minus strand of JBJMQJ010000309.1, from coordinate 8,941 downwards.
CGTCCCGCCCCGGGGGCGGGACGCGGTGCGTCATCGGAAGCGCCTCCCGGAAGCGCTCCACCCTCCCTGGAAAGCAACTGCGACTCAAGGTGGATCCTGCTCGGACGCGGAATCGCCACCTACCGTGCAGCTACCGCCGCCGGCGGCGCGCAGGGCAGCCGCCCCACGTCGAAGAGCGCGCCCGCGTCCCGCGGGACCGCGATGCTCACCGTGCAGGTGCCGCCGCGGAACTCGACCGCCGCGGAATGAGTGCCCACCGGCACTCCTTCGAGCCAGAAGCGCCCTTCCGCCGAGATGGGCGAGGCAAGCTGCTTTCCGGCCGCCGAGAGCTGCAGCTCGCCGAAGGCCGGCGCCCCGCCGCCCAGCACCTCCAGCACGCCGGTCACGCTCTGCACGCGGTGCACGTCGAACTCGACCAGAGCGCCGCCGCGGTACGGCGAGGCGACGAGCCTCTCCACCTTGCCGACCTCGTAGTCCATCGGCACGTCGCCGTCGCGGATCGAGAGCCGGTTGCCGTAATAGGGCAAGAGGTTGGGGATGAAGAGATCGCCGCGCCTGTCGGTGGTGCCCACCTCGACGTTGTTCAGGTAACCGCGTACGCAGGAGAGGCCCGGCACCCGCAGCACCGCGAATCCGTCCTGCACCGGGCGGGCGAGGAAGAGGCGGTCGCCGGCCAGGACCACCGAGCCAGACGCGCTGGCGAAGGCGGCGTTCTCCGCCCCGAAGCGCTGGAAGCTCGCCTCGTAATGCCCGAAGGGCGCATTCGCCTGCAGCTGCGCGCCGAAGCGCTCGGTAGCCCCGCTCTCGCCCTGCACCACGTAGCCGAGCCCGTTGCCGATGGGCAGCCCGCGCTGGACGGAGGCCGCCGCGGATCCGCCGCCCTCGCGCGCCGTGGCCGAGCTGTTCGCGACGGTGATCTCGTCGAAGCTGTAGACGAGGCTCGCGGTGCTCTCCAGGACCGCGTCCTGCCCGGCCGCCCGCGACCGGCCGGCCGTGAGGAAGAACGTCGCCCGCCGGCCCAGGCGCACGTCGGCGCGAGCCTGCAGCAGATCGTTCACGCCCGCGTCGCGCATGCGAGAGGCGCCGTAGTCGACGGAGAAGGTGAACCGCCCCAGCGTGACCGAGGCGAAAGCGGTCGCGTCGAGCAGCGGCCGGTCGGCGGACGGGTCCAGCGCCGCCGTCGCGTACCTCGGCGTCATCGCCCGCACGGAGACGCCGAACGCGGCCGGCCGCAGGACCAGGACGTATCCCAACGAGCCGCCGGCGCCGACTCCACCGTCGGCCACCGACCCTGCCACCGCGAGGTCGAGCTGTCCCACCGGTAGCGCCAGGCTGAGAGAGGGCCCCGCGCTGAGCAGGCCGGGATCCGCCTCCAGGCGATACCCGCCGGTGATCCGATCGGTGAGCCCGAGCCGGTGCTGCGCCAGCAGCGCCGCGCGGCCGTAGGCGAAGCTCGTCGTCCCGAATTCCTCGCGGCGCAGGCCGATTGCATACGAGTAGTCGCTCAGGCCCTTGGCCAGGACCGTCGGCGAGGAGTAGGCGCGCGTGCTGTACTCCTGGGTGCGACCGAACGCGTCGTGGACCACGTAGCGAACGCCGGACAGGCCGCTGGTGACCGGAAGGTTTGCGACCTCGAACGGCCCGGGCGGGAGCGGCTCGCGGCGGACGAGGACGCCGTTCACGTACACGTCCAGCGTCGAGGGAGTGAGCACCGCGCCCGACACGCGGGGCAGCGGAGTCCGCACGAAGTAAGGGTCGAGCGCGAAGTTGCGCGAGACGGAGACGCCCCCGAGGAGCAGGCTGCCGCCCAGGGTGCCGGTCGAGCCGAACGCGTCGCCCGCCACCCAGCGCCGCATCGCGCCGGGCTCGTCGACCGTGAAGTTGCTCAGGCCGCGCGAGAATCCGGACGGCGTCTGCGAGAGCCCGGTGTAGAGCAGGTTCCCGCGCAGGCTCACGCCCACCTCGCCGAAGGCGGAGACCACCTCCGGCGATCCGTACTGGACGGCGTAGTTGGCGAAGGCGCTGGTGTCGGTGCGCAGGACCAGGTCGCGCGGCCGCTGCACGGGCGTCAGGTCGAGATGCGTCACCGGCAGGAACTCGGCTTGTGCCGAGAGGCGCAGCTCGAGGGCGGGCTCGTCGAACTGGAAGGCGATCCCCGGAGCGAGCGACCGCAGCGCCACGTACTGCTTCCCGTCGATCTCCTCGCGCCGTCCGAGGATCCCGATCAGCCCGGCGCGCTCGAGGTCCGCGACGCCGGCGAGCACCTCGCCGTCGCGCAGGCGGACCAGCACGCTGTCCTTGGGCGCCTCGTTGACGAAGAGGTCCACGTAGACGGGTTGGTCCCGCGCGGCGCTCGCCGCGCCCGCCAGCAGGAAGAGCGCCAGCAGGCTACGGCGCACAGGCCGACGGCTCTGCCGGCGCGCGCTGCTCGAATCGGTCGCCGTTGTCCGCGCTCACGCTGGCCACGAGCGCGGCCAGGCCCGGGCAGCTCTTCGGCAGCTCGAAGTCGTAGTCCAGCGCGCCGCCCGCCAGGACGTACCAGCCGCGCTGCTCGCGCTCGAAGAGCACCGCCCCCGACGCTTCCATGCCGCGCAGCTTCACCGCGTCCTCGCGGAAGTGCACCGTCCCCTGGTTTACGACACGGAACGAGGCGCGCCCCCCGCGCGCCCCGAGCCCTTCGATCGACCGCCGCTCCACCGCGCGCTCCGGTGCCAGGAACACCGGCACCCCCACCCGCGTCAGCACCCGCACTTCCGAGCTGGGCTGCGCTGGCCGCTCGGTGGGCGGCAGCTCCTCCACGAACACCCGGTAGGTCTTCTCCACCAGGCCAAACGGGGTCCCCACCCCGACCCGCACGTTGCGCTCCTCGCCCGCCTTCAAGGCGAAGAGCGCCGGGAAGAACAGGACCTCGCTCGTCGGCGCAAGCTGCAGCTCGCCGCGCGAGGTCTGGTTCCAGCTGGTCGCGCTCACCTGGTAGCGGACCGTCTCCTGTCCGTCGTTGCGCAGCGTGAGCATCGCCTTCGTCGTCTGCGGCGAAAGGCGCAGCTGGATGGGCGTGACGTTCAGTCCACCCGCGCGCGCGCCGGCTGCGCCAGTCAGGAAGAGGGCGATCAGCGCGGCGCGGGCGGTCTGCACGGAGCTCCTCAGAAGTTGACGGTGGCGGTGACGACGTCGGTGTAGCTGCCGACCGACACGTCCTGGGCCGCGGGCACGCGGCCGAAGACCGTGTGCGGCGTCCCGGTGCCGGCGCCGATGGGGCCGAAGACGGGCCAGGCCACCACACCCGCGCCGCCGTTGGACCACACCGCGCCGCCCGCGGAGTCCGAGTACAGCTCGTACTGGAGCGAGTCGCTGCCGTTCGACATGAAGCGATTGCCGGCGGCGGCGTGGGTACCGAGGTCGAGACCGACCGTCACGCCGGTCGAGCCCTTGGTGCAGAGCACGCTGACCGTGGTGTTCACGTCGAGGGCGGTGGTCTTGTTCGCCACCACCGGGTCGTACGCGCCGAAGTTCAAGTCGGTCGCCGAGATGGTGCAGTTGGCGGCCACGCTGCTGCTCACGTTGAACGTGGTCGCCTTGCTGCCCGCGGCGACCGCGGAATGCGCCGTGAAGAGCACCGCGGCGGCCGTGGCGAGGGTGAGGATACGGGTCTTCACGGTTCTTCTCCTGGGAAGGTGGTGAACGTCTCCAGTGACACCGTATCGATTCGCTAACCCTGTGTCAAATGTTTGACGCTGTGTTTCGATAACGAAAACAGAGGTTTGGTAATTGAGTGTAGGCCCGTGCAGGGCCTAGAAGTTCACGGTGGCCGTGACTGTGTCGCTGTAGCTGCCCACCGCCACGTCCTGGCCGGGGGGGATCTGCGCCTGCACGGTGAAGCTGCGCGAAGCCTTGCTGGTCGAGACGCCCGCGTTGAGCGCGTTGGCCCCGCCGATGTCGGTCCACACGGCGCCATTGCCGGGCGCCGCGGCCGGCTGGAAGAGCTCGTAGCCGAGGCGGTTCGTCCCGTTGGCCATGGCGCGCGTCACGCCGGCGACCGCGCCCGGGTTGCTCCCTGCGCTGAGACCGATGCTCGGCCCCAAGCCCTTGGTGCAGGAGATGCTCACGGTACCGGTGGTAGCGGCCGCCGTGGTGGCGTTGGCGAAGACCGGGTCGTAGGCGGGAAAGTTGATGGCGGTCGCGGTGATGGTGCAGTTCGCCGCGACCGACGCCGTCACCGTGAAGGTGGTCGTCGCCGTGGCGGCGATCGCTCCACCGGCGGCGAAGGCGCAAGCGCAGGCGGAGAGCAGCAGGAACCGGAGCTTCATGTAAAATATCATGTGACATGGAACGCAAAATGTCAAAAGTCTGGCAGTGTCGTCGGTAAGCGGATCTGGGCTCGTCCATGTCCCTGTGTGCAAAATGCGCAGACTTGGAATCGCAAACGTTGACGCCGCCCACGCGCGTGGGGAAAACTACACCCCATGCGCCTGGTGACGATCGCCGCCGCGCTGTGCCTCTTCGCGCCGGCGGCCGCGCGCGCCGCCGCCTGCCAGCAAATCACGGCGACGCTCGCCTTCGGCCCGACCGCCTACGACGTCTACAGCGCCGCGGACACCACCCAGGCGGGCACCGTCACCTACAAATGCCCTCCCCCGCTCTCCCCGGTGGTGAGCCTGAGCGCCAGCGCAAACGGGGCCTACCGCCCGCGCCAGATGACCTCGGGCGGCAACACCCTCAACTACGAGATCTACTTCGACCCAGCCATGACCTCGGTTTGGGGCGTGGGCGCGGACAGCAGGTCGGTCGCCAGCGCGGGGGGCACCACGACCGTCCAGATGTACGGCCGGATCTTCGCGCAGCAGGACGCCGCAGTCGGCGCCTACTCCGACACCATCACCGTGACCTTCAATTTCTAGGGGGCGGCGCGCCGTCGGGGAACAGCGTCACCACGACTTCGGCCGCGCCCGCCGAGGGCGAAAGCGCGAGCTCGCCGCGGGCGCCGGCGAGCATCACCAGCGGGCGCTGGCCTTCTTTCGGCAGCCGCGATCCGTCGCGCAGGTGCACCGGCGCGCCGCTGCGCTGCTCGAGCAGCACCGCGGCGAAGCGCCCGCCGGACGATCGCGAATCGACGCCCAGCCCCGCCGCCGAGGAGCTGGCAGCGACGCGCGCGGAAGAGACCACCTCCGCGCCGACGCGGAAGGAAGCTCGCCGGCCGGCGAGGCCAGGAGCAGCCGCGAGGAGCGCGGCGAGAGTCAGCGCGAGCCGCATGTGCGACAACGTGCGCCTCCCGGACATCGGTTGCAAGCGGCTCGGCGAGGAGGGTGGCCATGGTCGATCCAGGGATCGGCCCGCCCGCAGCCCCCGGAGCGACAGAGTTTTGCGCCTCACCCGCGGAGGAACGCGCCCAGATCGGGCATCAGCCGCTCGCGCAAGGCGACGTCCATCCTCAGTCTTTCCAGCGTCTGTGCGATGGCCTGCCTGGCGCCTTCGATGGGGTGGGCGGCGAGGAACTCGTCCACTTCCTGCAGGTGCCGCCTCTCGGGCAGCGCGCCCAGGGCCTCCACCAGGCGCCGCAGGAGCATGGGCGAGTCCGCCTTCCTGCGCACGTCGGTCCACCTCTCGTTCACCAGGGCCCAGGCCGGCTCGCGCGTGGCGCGGTTTCCCAACAGCGTGGCCATGTAGCTGGGGAAGTCCTGCATGCGGACCACGTCGGTCAGCGAGAGCTGCACCGCCTCCGGGACCAGCTCGGAATGCTCCACCATGGCGAGGGCGTGCAGGAAGCGGCGCTTGGCGGCGGGATCCAGCTCCTCCTCGGCGCGGCGCCGCAGCTCGGCGAATCGCCCGCGGTCCGCGGTGCGGGCGGCGGCGGCGACCACCACGTCGAGCAGGTTGGGGTCGAGTGGCCGGGGCTGCGCAGCGACCAGGCAGCGGAACCGTTCCTGCGCCTCCTCCACCGCCGCGGGATCCCGCGCGACCAGCGCGAGCCCGCGCAGCACGGCCGCCCGGCGCAAGCGGCGCTCGTCCTCTTCGCCCTCGCTCGCGTTCCAGCCCAGGTCGTTGGCGGCGGCGCTGAAGAGCCGGCGGATCCAGGCGTGCAGCGACGGGCGTTCGGCGTCGGATACGCCGCGGTGCTCGATCCAGGAGAGGCGGGACACGATCTCGTCGAGGACGGAGTGGTCGGTCTCGTGGCGCGCGACACCCTCGAGCAGCCGGAGGAAGCCGTGGACGTGGAGCTCGCCGGCGCGGACGAGCGCCCACTGGTCCGAGACCAGGGTCATGCGCTCTTCGGACTCGAGCTCGGGGAGCGCCTCGATCAGGCGGCGTAGCAGCGGGGGGTCGTAGGCGACGCGATAGAAACCGCGCGCGCCGGCGTTCGCCAGCACCCAGCCTGGTTCGCCCTGGCCTTGGAGGGCGATCTGCCGCTCCTCGCCGCGCAGCAGCTCGCGCTGCTCGCGCACGCCTCCGCGGTCGCGGAAACGGAGCACGATCGGCACCAGCCAGCGCGCCGGCGGACCGTCTTCCTTCGCCTCGGGATCGGAGAAGAAGCGGCGCTGGCGCAGCACCAGCCGCCCGTCGCGCTCGGACACGCTGACCAGCGGGTAGCCGACCTGCCGGATCCAGCCGTTCGCGAGCTCGAGGATCGGTTGGCCGGACGATTCGGCGAGCGCGCCCCACAGATCGTCGGCGGTGGCGTTCCGCTCGCGGTGCTTGCGCATGTAGAGGCGGATGCCGTCCCGGAAACGATCCTCGCCGAGGTAGCTCTCGATCATCCGCAGGATCGCGCCACCCTTCTCGTAGGTGATGGCGTCGAAGGACTCGCCCGCTTCCTGTGCGTTCTTCACCTCGGCGCGGATCGCGTGCGAGCTCCTGAGCGCGTCGAGGTGCAGGGCGGCGCCCTTGCCGACCTCGAAGTCGGTCCACACCCGCCAGCGAGGCTTCCAGACGTCGACCGTCTTGTAGGCCATCCACGTCGCGAACGCCTCGTTGAGCCACAGGTCGTCCCACCACACCATCGTGACGAGGTTCCCGAACCATTGGTGCGCCAGCTCGTGGGTGATCACCTCCGCGACGCGCTTCTGCACGTTGAGCGGCGCGGTGGCCGGATCGAGCAGCAGCGCCACTTCGCGAAAAGTGATCGCGCCCGCGTTCTCCATGGCGCCCGCCTCGAAGTCGGGCACACCGATCTGGTCCAGCTTCCCGTAGGCGTACGGCTGCCCGAAATAGTCCTCGAGGAGCGGCAGCACCGCGCAGGCGCACTCCTGCGCGAACGCGGTGAGGTGCCGCTTGGGCGGAACGGCCCAGGTGCGGATCGGGACACCGCGAACCGTGACCGGCTCGCTGGCGGAAAGATCGCCCACGCAGAGCGCGATCAGGTAGCTCGAGAGCGGCGGCGTCTCGCTGAAGGCGACCGTCCGGCGCCCGCCCTCCCCCGCCTCGTCCGCGGCGATCCGTCCGTTCGAGATGGCCGCAGCGCCGCGAGGGACCTGCAAGAGCTGCAGGGTCCAGCGTGCCTTGAACGACGGCTCGTCGAAGCAGGGGAACACGCGGCGCGCGTCGGCGGCCTCGAACTGGGTGACGGCGACCGGTCCGGCGCGGTACAGGCCGCGTAGCCCCGGGGAGAACTTGCCGCGCCAGGCGAGGTCGAGGACGCAGCCGCCCGCGGGGACCTCCTCGTCGAAGGCAAGGGTGACCGTCTCGCTCTCCGCATCGGGCTCGATCCGCGCCGCGCGGATGGTCCTCCCCTCGAGCCGCAGGCGCGCCCGCTCGACGGTCAGCTCGACGGCGTGGAGGATCAGCTCGCGCCGGGGCTTGTCGAGCCGCAGCTCGAGCTCCATCCGCCCCTCGAAGTTGCCGGCCTCCAGGTCGGGCGCGAGGTGCGCGGCATAGCGCAGCGGATGCGCGTCGAGCGGCAGGCGGAAGTCCTTGCCCAGCGCCAAGGGGCACCTCCGGAATGGCCCGAGGTTGTACCGCATCCGGCGTGGAACGGGGGAAGCGCGCGCGGCGATCGACCGACAGGCGGCTTGAACGGCGTCCGGAGATTCGATCGCGACGCAGCCCCCTCGCCTTCGACCTCGACCACGACCGAAGTTGCGCCCGATGAAGCGCGTCCTGCTCCTGCAGCACGAGCCCTTCGAGGGGCCCGGCACGCTTGGCGACGCCCTCTCCGGCTGCGACGTCCGCCTCGTGCGAACCTTCGCCGGCGACGCCGTCCCAACGAGCCTCGCGGACGACGGACTCGTCGTCCTCGGTGGGGGAATGGGCGTGTACGAGGCTGAGCGTTACCCGCATCTCAAGGACGAGTTGCGCCTGCTTCGGGCCGCGTCGGCGGAAGAGAGACCTGTCCTGGGCATCTGCCTCGGGAGCCAGCTGCTCGCCGCGGCCGTCGGCGGCGCGGTCGCGAAGGCGCCGCGGAAGGAGATCGGCTGGTACGGCGTGGACTTGCTGCCAGGCGCGCGCGACGACGCGCTGTTCGCAGCGGCGCCGGTCGCCTTCCCCGCGTTCCACTGGCACGGCGACGCGTTCACGCTCCCGCGCGGCGCGGTGTCCCTCGCCTCTTCCGCCATGACCCCACTGCAGGCGTTCCGCGTCGGTCCGCGCGCGTGGGGTATCCAGTTCCATCTGGAAACCGACCGCCAGGTGCTCGACGCCATGCTCGACTCCGGCGCGGACGACCTCCGCGACGCGGGCGCGGATGCCGCGGCGATCCGCGCGAGCGCGGCGGACGAGCTGCCCCGCCTCCGCGAATCGGCCCTGCGGATCTTCGGCCGCTGGGCGGCGCTGCTCTGATCTTCAGCGCGCGCGCACCGGTGCCGGCGCATCTCCGAAGGCCTGGTCCATCAAGAGCTGCTGCTCGTAGCGGTGCGCGGCGGCGCTGCCGGTGGCCGGGCTGGCGCTCTCGGCGCGGCTGACGCAGGCGATGCGGCGCAGCGAGTAGCGCGCCCGCAGATAGTACCAGGCG
>JBJMQJ010000308.1:0-4468 GCA_045802765.1 Myxococcales bacterium | reverse complement strand
CCAGGCCGCGGGCGACAGCGTGGGCAGCTCCGGATCGTCGGCGCGGAACTCGCGCAGGAACTGCTCGACCAGCACGGGCAGATCGCCTCGACGCTCGCGCAGCGTGGGCAGGTGCAGGTCGAACACCTTGATGCGGTAATAGAGGTCCTCGCGGAAGCGGCCGGCGCCGATCTCGCGGGTGAGGTCGCGCGACGTGGCGGCCACCAGGCGGACCTCGACGCGGGTCGTCTTCACGCCGCCCACCCGCTCGAACTCGCTCTCCTGGATCGCGCGCAGGAGCTTGACCTGCATCTCCACCGGGATCTCGCCGATCTCGTCGAGGAACAGCGTTCCGCCGTCCGCCAGCTCGAACCGACCCGGCTTGGACTGCACCGCGCCGGTGAAGGCCCCCTTCTCGAAGCCGAACAGCTCCGCTTCCACCAGCTCGCGCGGGATGGCCGCGCAGTTGATCTTGATGAAGGGCCGGTCGCGCCGCGACGAGGTCTCGTGCAGAGCGGTCGCGACCAATTCCTTGCCGGTGCCGCTCTCGCCCTGGATGAGGACCGTCGAGGGCGCGTCGGCGACCTTGGCGATGACCTGCTGCAGCTCCTGCATCTGCCGGCCGCGCCCGATGATCTCCGTGTAGCGGCGCGCAGCGCCTTCCTGCCGCTCCTCGGGGATGACGTTGCGCTGGTTGTAGTCGCTCTGCCGCGCCGCCTTGGCGATGATGGCCTTCAGCTCCCCGTGATCGAACGGCTTGGCGAGGAAGTCGAAGGCGCCGGCCTTCATCGCCTCCACCGCGCTGTCGATGCGGCCGTGCGCCGTGACCACGATCACGGGCACGTCGGGATGGCGGGCGATCACCTTGCGCAGGAGCGTCAGCCCGTCCATGCGCGGCATGACGAGATCGGTCACCACCACATCGGCGCCGTCGCGCTCCAGCGCGGAGATGGCTTCCTCCCCGTCCCCACAGACGGTCACCTCGTACCCTTCGCGCTGGAGCGTGGCCGCGAGGACCTTCCGGAGACTCTGCTCGTCGTCGACGACGAGTACGCGATCGGCCATCGGCCGACGGGCTACCACGGGCGCCCGGGACGGGCAATCCTTAGCTTCCGCGCCGATCGCCGTGTCTTATGATACGGCTCGGACTTGCCACCGGAGGAACCGTGCGAATGCGAACTCTCGCCGCGGCGATCGCGGCGGTCGGCCTCTGGGCGTGCTCGGACGATCAGACCAACTCTCCGTGCAGCACCGACGCGCAGTGCGGCGCTGGCCGCGTTTGCGACACCGGAGCGTGCAAGACGGCGTCGGTCCGCAGCGTCGGCGAGGCGTGCACCGCCGATGCCGCCTGCTCGGTGGGGTCGGTCTGCGCCACGGCGATGCCGGGCGGACTCTGCACGTATTCCTGCGCGGGCGACACGTGCCCCAGCGGCGCGGTGTGCACCGACCTGCGCGCGAGCGGCAGCGGAATCCTCTGCGCCAAGGCGTGCACCGCGGCGAGCGATTGCCGCAGCGGCTACACCTGCTGCCCCGGCCTGGCTGCCTGCGTTCCGGCGGCGAGCTGCCCGCCTCAGGGAAGGCCCGCGAGCGCCGATCTCGGGAAAGCGTGCGGGGCGGGATGCAACACGGCCTCGGGCGAGCTGTGCGCCGGCGATCCCAACCCCGAGTTCCCGGGCGGCGCCTGCACCGCGGCGTGCAATCCGAACGACCAATCGACGTGCCCCGCGAACGGCAAGTGCGTGAGCACCTCGACCGGTTCGTTCTGCTTCCCGTCGTGCGCCGGAACGCCGGATTGCGCCGCGTTCGGCTCGCTCTCGTCGTGCGTCGCCGGCGCTTGCCGGTCGTCCGGCGCCTCGCCGGCCTGTACGCCGCCGGGCACGCCGACCATCGTTCTCGGCGGCACCGCCGGCCCGGCGAATCCGCCCGCGGCCTGCGATCCCAGCCATGCAGCCGCGGTAACGACGCCTTCGCTCCCTGCCCAGACGTTCGGAGCAGCCAGGGTGGTGGGCGACACGGTCAGCTTCACCGTCCCGCCGGGCACCGGCAGCATCAGCATCCTCTCGCAAGGGTCGAACGTGCCGCAGCAGTCGGTGACTTTGAACAACACGCAGCTCATTCCGAACAGCGTGGTCCCGACCCTGCTGACGAACCCCTCCAACGCGGTGATCTTCGACGATCTGCCCGCTCCCCCCGTCGACGGCAGCGGCCTCGCGCTCTTCTATGGAGGCTTCTCGCCGTTCACCGGCATGATGACCCTGCCCAACACCAGCTTCTCGCTGGAGCACACCGCGTTGCGGGGCGGGTTCGAGCCGGGCACCTGGAAGTTCACCGTCAACGACTTTGCCCTCGAGTGCACCCAGGTCAACAACTGCACGCCGAAGACCCCGCCGCCGTCGAATGCGTACGACGTCCGTGTGCTGCTCAAGCCCGGCCTCCCGGGAGCGACGGGGACCGTGAACGTGGCCTTCTATCTCGTGGGCGGAACCGTCACGAGCGCCGCCGTGGCGCAGAACGACCCGGCGTTCGCGCGCATGCTGCAGACGCTGGGAAAGTTCTACGCGAGCGCCGGACTGTGCCTCGGCACCGTCACGATCTACGACATTCCGCAGTGGGCGAGGACGAAGTTTGGCATTCCCAACGCCGACGACGATTCGGTCTGCGGCGATCTCAGCCAGATGTTCACGCTCGCCGCGCCCGGGAACCAGATCAACTTCTTCTTCGTGACCGGCTTCAAGAACAGCAACAACCAGGGACTGAGCGTGGTGGGCATCGATGGAACGATCCCCGGTCCCTCGGGCGTCGGCGGGAACGTGAACAGCGGCGCGTCGGTGAATGGTTCCGACCTGAGCATCGCGGGATGCGGGAGCGGCGTGGACATCCACAATTGCGGAGCGGACGAGGTGGCGTACATCGCCGCGCACGAGGGCGGCCATTTCATGGGGCTCTTCCACACCACCGAGCAGACCGGAGACAGCTTCGACCCGATCTCCGACACGCCGCCCTGTCCGTGCGCCACCTGCGCTCCGGCGAGCCAGCAAGGGAGCTGCACCACGAACAACGCGTCGGTCGCGCAGCCCACCTTGATCAGGAACGAGTCGTGCCTGAGGCCCACCGGAACCCCGGTCTGCGGCGGCGGGGAGAACCTGATGTTCTGGCTCTTGCCGGGCAGCTTCAACCCGAACCCGCAGTCCGTCTTGAGCGTGCACCAGGGGCAGACGATCCGCTCGAACCTGGTGGTCCGGTGAGGAGGTCCGCATGACGTCCGTCGTGCTCGCGTCTCTCCTTTGCGCCTTGCCTCCCGCCCGCGGCGCGGCGCCGCCGGCCGGCCAGTCCCCGCAGCAGCCGCTCGCCGAAGACGAGATCCGCGAACGCATCGACACGTTCATGCGCACCATCGATACGCGCATCTCGTCGGACCAGTGGCGCGCCCTCGGCGCCCGCGGCGCGGCGATCCTGGAAGGGATGGCGCAGGACCCGGCGCTCCTGCCCACGCGGCGGGCGAAGGCCGTGGTCGGCCTCGCGGCGATCGGCTCGCCCACCTCGGGCACCGTGCTGCTCTCGCTGGCGCAGTCGTCGCGCGAGCCGCTCAACGTGCGTCTGACCGCGGTGCTCGGCGCGCCGGGCGTGGTGCCCGCCTCGGAGCTGCCCGCGACGCTGAAGCCGGTCCTGGAGACCGCGGACCACGACCAGGTGAGGGCGGCGGCGGCCGACGTCCTCAGCCGTCACGGTGGTTGCGGCCTGGTGCGCGCGCAAGCGCGCCGTGAACGCGACCCGCTGCCGATGCAGCGCGCCGTGCAGAGCTGCGACCAGAAATGACGTGATCCCGGCGAGGCTGCGAGACGCCGTGCGCGGCGCCGCCGGCGATGGCGGAGTCGCGGCATTCGATGCCGACGGCACGCTGTGGCGCGAGGACGTGGGCGAGGCGTTCCTCCGGCACCTCGTCGCGATCGGGTGGGTGCGTCTGCCGGGAGGACGCGACCCGTACGCCGAGTACGAGCGAGCCGTCGAGCGCGACAAGCGCACCGGCTACATGTACGCCGCGCAGCTGCAAGGGGGCCTGGTGGAGGCGGACGTCGCGGCGGAGGCCGTTCGATTCGCGCGCTCCTGGGTGCCGCCGCGCTTGGTCCGCGCCGCGCAAGAGCTGCGAGCGATGTGCTCCGACGCGGGGCTCTTGCCCGTCGTCGTCTCGGCGAGCCCGCTCCCCATCGTCCGCGCCGCGGCGCCGCTGGCCGGCTTCGCCGAGCTCGCGGGCATCGAAGTGCGCGTCCGCGACGGCCGCTTCACCGGCGAGGTGGTCGACCCGGTCACCTACGCGGAAGGCAAGGTCCAGGCGGCTTCCCGTTTTGGCCCCCTGGTCGTGGCCTGCGGCGACTCGCTGACCGGCGATCTGGCGCTCCTCTCCGCCGCCCGCATCCCCGTCGTGGTCGCCCCCTCCTCCGGCAGTCCCCTCGCCACCGAAGCCGCGCGCCGTGGCTGGCCTGTCCTCAAT
>JBJMQJ010000307.1:0-4300 GCA_045802765.1 Myxococcales bacterium | reverse complement strand
TCCGTCTTGCGTGGACTGCGCGCGGAGTTCGCCGAGGTGCTGGTGGTGGCGAAACGAGCCGAGCCGTACGCCTCCTTCGGCGCGCGCGTCGCGCTCGACCGCTCCGAGCTGTACACCCCTCTGAGCGGGGTCGAAGCGGGGCTCGCGGACGCCTCTTCGGAGATCGTTTTCTGCTGCGCGGCCGACATGCCCTTCGCCGCCGACGGCGCGCTGCTCGACGCGCTCATGGCCGCGCTGGCCGGGCACGATGCGGCCGTGCCGGTCCACGCCCGGATCCGGCAGCCGCTGTGCGCGCTGTATCGCCGGGAGCCGTGCCTGCGCGCCGCCACCGAGCTGCTCGCGCGCTCCGCGGTCGGTCCGAAGAGGCTCTTGGAGACGGTCCGCACCGCCTTCGTGGATTGGCCCGACGAGCGACCGTTCCTCGACGCGGATACACCGGAAGATCTCGCGCGCCTCGAGTCGAGCGGGTGAGCCGGCGGGGCCTCTTCAGCCCCGCGCGGCGACCGGCGGAAGGTCCTTCACGAAGGCGACCTCGGTGAACCCGAGGCCCACGAACAGCGCGCGCAATGACTGCTCCGCCGAGGCCCGCGCGCGTACTTTCAGCTTCTCGTCGGCCTCGACTTCCCGCTCGAACGCGGTACGCGAAAGCTCGAACAGCTGCGCGGTCTGCTTGGAGTCGAGATTCGAGCCGATCACCTCCGTCTCCCCGGGCTTCAGCTCGACCTGCACTTGCACGGGCGGCAGCACCACCTCGACCCGCCGCCCGCTGACCCGCAACGATGACGCGTCGAGCTTCGCGAGGTCCATCGCCAGGTGCGCCTCCGCGAAGACGATGGCCCTGCCGCGCGGCGGCCGCAAGGACCAGCTCGCCCACTGGATCACGTCGCCCCAGACCGAGCCGGTCTCGCGCGGATCGGGCGCGAAGACGACTTTCTTGTAGAGCGACACGTCGAGCGTCTGCAGCCGCGCGACCTCCCTCACCTTGACCACCAGCGCCGGCGCGTCGGGCAGGGGCGGCGCGCGATGGGTGAAGTGCCAGACCGCACCGGCGCCCAGGGCGGCGGCTAGCAGGCAGGCAACGGCGATCGCCGCGAGGGTGCGCACGAGCCAAGTCTACCGCAGCGCGCGCATGCGCCGCTCTCCTACATTGACCTCCTCGTCGCTGCCTCCGTACGGTCAAGGCAACGTTCGGAGGTCTCCGTGAGGAAGGCGCTGCCGCTGCTGGTCCTTTCGCTCGCCGCATGCCGATCCAACAACGACCTGAACGCGCGGCCGCCGTTCGTGCGAGGCGCGCTGCTGACCAAGCCGTACGACGGGAACACGGACGACCTGCTCACGGCGGGACTCGGTAAGTCGGGGCTCGGGTTCTTCGCCCCGGTCCCGGGATTGGTCGATCCCGCCAACCCGACTGCCGCCGAGCTGCGCAGGCTCGCCATCTTCCGCAACTACCAGGCCCTGGTGGACACCACCACGACGGGTGGGTATGGCGTGCTCTACGGGCCCAACATCGACATCCAAGGCGGCAACACGCTCGGCGAAGGGAAGATCGCCGGCGAGGAGACGATCGCGTACGACGACGACGGCACCGGCCAGCTGAATGCGACCATGATGGTGCAGGTCCCAGCCAGCTTCGATGTGAACAACCCGTGCATCGTCACCGCGACCTCCTCCGGTTCGCGCGGCGTCTACGGCGCGATCGCCACCGCAGGCGAATGGGGGCTCAAGCACGGCTGCGCCGTGGCGTACGCGGACAAGGGGAGCGGGATAGGGGTGCACGACCTGGCGGGCAATACGGTGAACGCGATCGACGGGGCTCGCGCCGACGCAGCCGCTGCCGGAGCGGCGTCGAGCTTCACGGCCAGGCTGAGCGACGCCGACCGCACGGCGTTCAACACGGCATTTCCCAACCGCTTCGCCGTGAAGCATGCGCACTCGCAGGAGAACCCGGAGAAGGACTGGGGCAGGTACACGCTGCACGCGGTGGAGTTCGCCTTCTACGTGCTCAACGAGAAGTTCGGCGAGCACACCTCCAGCGGCACGATGCGGACAATCCATCCGGGGCGGACGATCGTCATCGCCGCCAGCGTCTCGAACGGCGCCGGCGCTGCGCTGGCGGCCGCGGAGCAGGACACGCAAGGGCTGATCAGCGGAGTCGTGGCGGGCGAGCCGCAGGTGCAGATCGCAGGACCGGTGGCCGTCCAGCGCGCGGGCGTCACGGTCGCGGCCGCGGGCAAGTCGCTGTTCGACTACATGACGTACGCGAACCTGTACCAGGCTTGCGCGACCCAGTCCTCGACCTACTCGGGGCAGATCGCCGCCGGGTTCGGACCGACCTTCGACTCGAACGCCGCCGCGGCGCGCTGCGCTTCCCTGAAAGCAAAGGGCCTCCTGTCCGCATCGACCAGCGCGGCGCAGGGCGACGAGGCGCTCGCGAAGCTGAACCAGTACGGCTGGGAGCCGCAATCCAACTTCCTGCATCTGTCCCATTTCTCCTCGTACGCGACTCCGGCGGTGGCGGTCACCTACGCGAACGCGTACGCGCGGGCGAGCGTGAAGGACCATCTGTGCGGGTACAGCTTCGCGATGGTGGACTCGAGCAACGCGCCTCAAGCGGTCTCGGCGAGCGCGGGCAACCAGACGTCGTTGGCGCAGATCTTCGCGAACGGGAATGGAGTGCCACCGATGTCCACGATCCAGATCGTCAACGACAATTCGCAGACCGGTTCACAAACGACTCCACGGCGCGACCAGAGCTCGACGAACGCCGCCGGCGTCCAGGACTACAATACCGACGGCGTCGTCTGCTTGAGGAACCTGGCAACCGGCACCGACGCCGCGGGCGTTCCGCTGACCGGCGCCGCCTTGGACCAGTCGAATGCGGTGAGGGCCGGCATCCAGCAGGTGCTCCGGACGGCGCGGCTGCGCGGGGTCCCGACCATCCTCGTGCAGGGCCGCGCGGACACGCTGGTCCCGGTGAACCACGCTTCCCGCGCGTACTTCGGCGCGAACAAGACCGCCGAGGGGGGCGCCAGCCCGACCGTCTATTACGAGGTGGAGAACGCGCAGCATTTCGACGCCTTCCTGCCGTTTCCCTCGCTCGCCACCCGCTACGTCCCGCTGCACCCCTACGTGATCCAGGCGCTGGACCTCATGTACGCGAGGCTCAAGACGGGAGGCGCGCTGCCGCCGAGCCAGCTGGTGCACACGTCGCCGCGCTCCAGCGCGCTCATGCAGATCTCGACGGCCAACGTCCCCCCGATCGCGGCGACGCCCGCCGCCGCCGATCTCATCACCTTCGTGAGCGGCACCGTCGGCGTCCCTTGACGAAAAGCGCCGAGGCGAAAACGGTGCCTTGCCCGCCCCGAGAGGGTAGGCTAGTCGCTGCCGCTTTCTCGGAGGAGACTTGGCGCAGCTCTTCGTCGAGCCAGGCAAGGTGGTGCGCGCGCGGGAGCTGGCGCAGCAAGCCGCGCGCGGCGTGCAGGCGTTCATCGATCGGCATAGCACGGTCGCCATCGAGCGGACGGTGCTGCGGCTGCTCGGCATCGGCGGGGCCGGAGCCCGGGGCGCCCCTCTCGCGAACCTGCTCGTCGACAAGCTGCGCGACGCGAAGGTGCTGCACAAGGGCGCCGCGTTCTGGCTGGGCCGCGCGCTCAAGGCGAGTCCGGGGCGCGACCCGCTCCAGGCGATCGAGCGCATCGCCGCGCATCCCGACAAGCTGCCGCCGCTCACCGCCTCTGAGGACGCCGAGCTGCGCGAGACGATCCGCGCGGACGCCCGCGCCGCCGCGCGCGAGCTGCGCGAGAAGGTCGAGAAGCGCAACGAGCTCAAGCGCAGCCTTCAGCTAGGCAGCTTCCCTGGAGCGCCCTGGAAGTACGTCATCGTCGCGACCGGGAACATCCACGACGACGTCGAGCAGGCGCGGGCCGCGGCGCAGCAAGGCGCCGACGTGATCGCGGTCATCCGCAGCACGGCGCAGTCGCTCCTCGATTACGTCCCGCACGGCCCCACCACCGAAGGCTACGGCGGCACCTACGCCACGCAGGAGAACTTCCGCATCATGCGCGAGGCGCTCGACGACGTCTCGCGCAAGCTGGGCAGATACGTCCACCTGACCAATTATTCGAGCGGGCTGTGCATGCCGGAGATCGCCTACATGGCGGCGGCCGAGCGGCTCGACATGCTGCTCAACGACGCCATGTACGGCATCCTCTTCCGCGACATCAACATGCAGCGGACGTTCTGCGATCAGTACTTCTCGCGGCGGATCTGCGCCTTCGCCGGGATCATCATCAATACCGGC
>JBJMQJ010000306.1:0-12962 GCA_045802765.1 Myxococcales bacterium | reverse complement strand
ATCTCCTCGGGCTGGTAAATCAGGTCCGTGTAGCTCTTGCCCGACGGGATCATCGGGTAGACGTTTTCCTGCTTCGCCACGCGGTAGTCGATCACCACCGGCCGGTTCCGGACGCTGTCGGCGAAGCGGAGGCTCTCTTCGAGCTGCTCGACCCGGTCCACCCGCATGCCCGCGCAGCCGTAGGCTTCGGCCAGCTTGACGAAATCGGGGCTGAGCAGAGGGGTCGCCACGTAGCGGCGGCTGTAGAAAAACTCCTGCCACTGCCGTACCATCCCCAGATAGCCGTTGTTGATGATGGCGATGTTGACCTTCAAGTTTTCCTGCGCGCAGGTGGACAGCTCGCAGGCGGTCATCTGGAACCCGCCGTCGCCGGCCACCACCCAGATCTCGTCGTCGGGCCGGGCGAAGCGCGCGCCGATGGCGGCGGGCAGCGCGAAGCCCATGGTGCCCAGGCCGCCGGAGGTGATGAGCGAGCGCGGCCGCTCGTGCTTGTAGTACTGCGCCTCCCACATCTGGTGCTGGCCGACGTCGGTCACCACCAGCGCGCGCCCGGCGGTCAGCCTCCATAGATCGTGCAGGACGTGCGCCGCGAAGAGGCGGCCCGAATGCGGCAACGATTGGATGTCCCGCACCGCGGAATCGCCCTTCATCTCCGCGATGCGCGCGTGCCACGCTGCTCGCGGACGGGACCGGACGCGGCCGACCAGCTCGCGCAGCGCCCACGCCGCGTCGCCGATCAACGCCACGTCCACCTTGACGTTCTTGTTGATCTCCGAGGGATCGATCTCGACGTGGATCTTGCGGGCGTTCACCGCGTACGTGCTCAGCTTTCCGGTGACCCGATCGTCGAAGCGCATCCCCAGCGCGATGAGCAGGTCCGCTTCCTGGATGGCCTTGTTCACCCAGGCCTCGCCGTGCATGCCCATCATGCCCAGGCTGAGCGGGTGCGAGGCCGGGAAGCCTCCCAGTCCGAGCAGCGTGGACGCCACCGGCGTGCCGGTCTTTTCGGCGAACTCGACCAGCAGCTCGGTCGCGCCCGAGCGGACGATGCCCTGTCCGGAGAGGACCAGCGGCCGCTCCGCGCCGTCGATCAGCGCGGCGGCGCGGTCGAGGTCGACGGGAGGAGAGGGCCGCACCGTGCGGCCGGAGCGCGGCGGTGGGCCGTCGCCGGGATGGAACTCGAAGCTCGCCTGCTGCGCATCCTTGGTGATGTCGACGTGCACCGGACCTGGCCGTCCGGAGCGCGCCAGGTGAAAGGCCTCGCGCAGCGTCGGGTAGATGTCCTCGGCGCGGGTGACGAGATAGTTGTGCTTGGTGATCGGCAGTGTCACGCCGGTGATGTCGGTCTCCTGGAAGGCGTCGGTGCCCAGGACGGCCGAGGAGACCTGGCCGGTGATGCAGACCATCGGCGAGGAGTCCATCATCGCCGTCGCGATGCCCGTGACCAGGTTGGTCGCCCCCGGGCCAGAGGTCGCGATCGCCACTCCCACCTTCCCGGAGGCGCGGGCGAACCCGTCGGCCATGTGCGCGGCGCCCTGTTCGTGCCGCACCAGGACGTGGCGGATCATCGGATAGCCGGGCAGGGCGTCGTAGGCGGGCATGATGGCGCCGCCGGGATAGCCGAAGACGGTCTCGACGCCCTCGCCGACGAGGGCTTCCCAGATCGCCTGTGAGCCTGTGCGCTTCATGTCGGCCTTTCGGTTCGCCTGCGAGAAAAAAAAAGCCCCCGCGACCTGGTGGGGTGCGGGGGCTCTCACTTCGGATCGCTGTCAGCGTCAGAAGGGGGGCCCGCACCCCTTGGTAAGAAGGAGGCCAATAATGCTGCCGCTAAGGAGGAGGCCGGACGCCGCCGCGGGATCGAAGTTCGCGCTGGTCGTCCGATCAGCCATCGCCGGGCATTCCTAGTCCCCCACCGCGGGTGGTGTCAAGCAAACTTCTCAGGGGGCGCGCGAATCGAGACGCAACGGCGCGGGCTTGGCCCGCGGGACGGCGGTGACCGCCCGCTCGCGGAAGCGCCGCGGATCGATCGCGTACTTGCGCACCTTGTAGCCGATGATCCGCTCGGTGCTGCCCAGCAGGCGCGCCGCCTTGGCGCAGTTCCCGCGGGCGCTCTTGAGCGCGTCGAGGATGAGGTCCTTCTCGTACTGCTCGACGGCGTCGTTGAGCGAGGTCTGCATCACCGTGCCGGACGCTTCCGCCGTTTGCAGCGTGGGCGGCAAATGGTGTCCATGGATGACGTTCCCGTCGCAGGTGAGCACCGCGCGCTCGAGCGTGTTCTCCAGCTCGCGCACGTTCCCCGGCCAGTGGTAGCTCATCAGCATGTCGATGGCGGGCGTGGAGATGCGCCGGATGATCTTCTTGTGCGTCCGAGCGTACTTGGCGAGGAAATGGTCGGCCAGCAGCATGATGTCCGGCTTCCGGTCGCGCAGCGGCGGGACGAAGATCGAGAACACGTCGAGGCGGTAGTAGAGGTCCTCGCGGAATTGCCGCTCGGCGATGGCTTTCTCCAGATCGCGGTTGGTGGCGGCGATCAGGCGGACGTCGACCTTCACCGTCTCCGTTCCGCCCAGGCGCTCGAACTCCTTCTCCTGGAGGACGCGCAAGAGCTTCACCTGGGTGGCGAGGTTCAGCTCGCCTACCTCGTCGAGGAACAGGGTGCCGCCGTCGGCCAGCTCGAACCGGCCCCGCTTGCGGGCGGCGGCCCCGGTGAAGGCGCCCTTCTCGTACCCGAACAGCTCGGACTCGATGAGCGTGTCCGGCAGCGCCGCGCAGCTCACCTTGACGAACGGCTTGTCCTTGCGCGGCGAGTTGTAGTGGATGGCGTGGGCGATGAGCTCCTTGCCCGTCCCCGACTCGCCGCGGATGAGGACGGTGGTGTTGGTGCGCGCGACCTGGGCGATCTGCTCGTACGCCTGCCGCATGGGGCCGCTGGTTCCGACCAGGTTGGAGAAGTCGTAGCGCTGCTGGAGCTCGTGCTTGAGGTGCACGTTCTCGTCGACGAGCCGCTTGCGCTCGTCCTCGATGGTCCGTCGCGCCTGGAACGCCTGCGCGATCATCCCCGCCACCACCGAGAAGAACCGCACCGCGGCATCGTAGTCGCGGCCCGGGTCGAACTCGAGGTCCACCGCCAGGGCCCCCAGCGGCGTCCGGTTCAGCGCGATGGGGACGCAGACGTAGCTCAGCTCGGGCATTCCCGGCCGCTTGCGCTGCACCGCGCGGTTCAAGAAGAGCGGCTCGCGGCTGATGGCCGGCACCACGATCGGCTTTCCGCTCTGCACCACCCGGCCGGTGATGCCCTCGCCCAGGCGGTACCGGACGAGGCGCCCCTCCACGCTGATGCCCACCGAGGCCTCGATGCTGATCTCCCGTCCGTCCGGGCCCAGCACCATCACGGCGCTGCGCACCGCCTCGTGGTCGCGCTCGAGCTTGTCGAGGACCCGCTCCAGCGAATGGCGCAGCTCGGCGGCGCTGGAGAGCACCTGGCTGATCTCCTGCAAGGTGCCGAGCCTGCGCAGGTCCGTCCTCGGCTCGGTCGCGCGCTTCGCCATTCCCGCAGGGTAGGCGCGCGACCTTCGCCGCCGCAAGTGGAGCGACGAATTCGTCGCCGGGTCCGACGAATCCGACACATTTGTCGGACCTGGCATAGGCGTCTTCCTCATTCCTGGAACTGGATTCCCAGCTGGTAGGAAGTGGTGCTCGGCGCGGTCGGAGGGTTGCGGTTCTGCACGGCGAACGCCACGCGCGTGTTATGCCCGTCGATGATGTAGTTGAGCCCGGCGTCCAGGGTCCGGATCGGGTCTCCGCCGGCGGTGGGCGTGAACTCCTGCCAGCGTACCATCGGCTGCACCTGGCCGAACGCGACCTTGGCGGCGAAGAGGTAGCTGGCCAGCGCGTACCAGCTCCAGCCCTGCGCCCCCTTGTTGAAGTTGTAGTACGCGCCCTCCAGGGTGAGCGTATCGGCCCAGGCGAGCCGCTTCTCGAAGAGGAGGTCCAGGTTGAAGGCGACCAGATCGCTGCGCGCGAAGACGGGAGACCCGGTCGCGTCGGTCCCGATGGCGGTGAAGGCGCCCAGCTTCTGGTACTGCACCGCCCCGCCCAGCGCCAGCACGTCCTTGCTGCCGTAGTACGTGCTGCTGTTGTAATAGCCCGGCTCCGGATCGAGGAGATTCAGGACCAGCCTCCCGGCGTAGAGCAATTCCGAGGTGGGAGTGTTGGAGTCGAGGGTGAAGACGCCGGCCTGGTACTTGATCTTGCCCTTCTCGATCTGGCCCCAGAGCGCGCCTCCGTCGTCGCGGCCGGCGTAGATGGACGGGTACCCGTTCACGCCGGTCGGAAAGAACCACGCGTTCTGGTAGTACGGGCCGCTCAGGTTGGCCCGGTCCGACGGTGGCAGGAAGCGACCCAACCAGACGTTGAAGAGTTCGTTCGGCTCGAACTTCGCCACCGCGTCGAGCACATGGATGCGGCCCTGGTCGCCGTTGTTCAAGTCGAGGTTCCCCTCGAACTTGAGCAGCGGGTGCACCTGGCCACTGATGTAGGGCCGGACGTCGAGCGTCTTGATTCCCGCGCTGTCGCTCGCAAGGGTGCCGGTGCTGCTGTCGAGACCTGCGCCGACCCGCAGCCCCACTCCGTACGAGAGCGTCTTCGGCGGCGGAGCTGCGGCGGGGACGGCGGGCTGGGCTTCCGCGTCGGGGCTGGCTCGGGCCGCGGCGGAGACGAGAGTGGAGGCGAGAACCAAGAGCGATCGCGCGGCAGATCTCATTCCATCCTCCCGAAAGGGTCCGTCACCGCTACTGCGCCGCCGCGCGCTTCTCGTTCCCGGCGATGAAGGGGCTCCACGGCTGAGCGCGGATGGTCTTGTCCGTCTTCCAGACCACGTCGAACTGACCGTTGCCCTGAACCTCGCCGATCATCACGGGCTTCCAGAGGTGGTGGTTCTGCTCGTCCATCTTGAGCGTGTAGCCGGAAGGCGCCACGAAGGTCTGCCCGGCCATCGCCTTGCGGACCGCGTCCACCGAGGTGGTGCCCGCCTTCTGCACCGCCTGCGCCCACATGTGGATGCCGACGTAGGTGGCTTCCATGGGGTCGTTGGTGACGCGCGCGTCGCCACCTGCGAGCTTGTTCTTCTTCACGTACGCCTTCCACTTGGCGATGAACTCCGTGTTGGCGGGGTTCTTCACCGACATGAAGTAGTTCCAGGCGGCGAGATGGCCGACCAGCGGCTTGGTGTCGATACCGCGCAGCTCTTCCTCTCCCACCGAGAACGCGACTACCGGGATGTCGGTGGCCTTGAGGCCGGCGTTGCCGAGCTCCTTGTAGAAAGGCACGTTCGAGTCGCCGTTGATGGTCGAGATCACCGCGGTGCGGCCGCCCGCGCCGAAGGCTTTGATCTGCGCGACGATGGTCTGGTAGTCGCTGTGCCCGAAGGGCGTATAGATCTCCTGGATGTCCTTCTCGTCGACCTTCTTCGACTTGAGGAAGGCGCGGAGGATCTTGTTGGTCGTGCGCGGGTAGACGTAGTCGGTGCCCAGCAGGAAGAAGCGCGTCGCGCCGCCCCCTTCCTTGGACATGAGATATTCCACGGCGGGGATCGCCTGCTGGTTGGGCGCGGCGCCCGTGTAGAACACGTTCTGCGACAGCTCCTCGCCCTCGTACTGCACCGGGTAGAAGAGGAGCCCGTTCAGCTCCTCGAAGACAGGGAGCACCGACTTGCGCGAGACCGAGGTCCAGCAACCGAACACGGTCGCGACCTTGTCCTGGGTGAGCAGCTGGCGGGCCTTCTCGGCGAAAAGGGGCCAGTTCGAGGCCGGGTCGACGACGATGGGCTGGATCTTGCGGCCGAGCACGCCTCCCTTGGCGTTGATCTCCTCGATGGTCATCAGCGCCACGTCCTTGAGCGAGGTTTCGCTGATGGCCATCGTTCCCGAGAGCGAGTGCAGGATGCCGACCTTGATCGGCTCGGCTGCGCGAAGCGGCGCTGCGGCGCCGAGCGCCGCGCAGCAGAGCGCGAGGCCGATGCGGGTCAGTACTTCGCGGATCTTCATTGTCTCTCCAGTCATGGACGGTGAGGTGCCTGTGTACGGTGGGCGTGCACGGACGCGGCGAGGTGGAGCAAGATCGGCGCCACACCGCGCGAGGGTGCTCGGCCGCGACGTTCGTCCGCGCGCGTCACTCGTGCCGCGTCGTTCCCGCGCCGCCGCGGCCCGGAAATGCCACCGGACTGGATGCGACAATTTGGTAGGATTGTCGTTATCGGGCGACAAAATCGTGCCTTCGGCGCCACTGGCGGCCGGAAGCCCTCCGGTGTTAAAGGACCGCAGCAGGAGATCGAGATGCGCTCCGCGCCACAGGCCGGATCCCTGGCGCTCGTCGCTGCAGCGGCCGCGTGTCTCGCCGCGCGGGGCGCGCCCGCCCTCGATGCCGCGGCCTTGGAGAAGCTCGCCTCGGGCGAAGCGTCGGCGAAGCTCACGGCGGTCCAGGAGGCGGTCGCCTCCGCCGACGTCGCCGCGCTGCCCGTCCTGCGCGCCTTGCTCGAAGGTCGGCTGGCGATCGCCGCCGGACACGCGGTGGTCGAGGAGGACGGCGCCTGGCGCGATCCGCTGACGAATCAGCCTGCGCGCGTCGCGGCGGCGGAGGTGGAAAAGGTCTCGATCAACAACCGGCTGCGCCGCACGCTCGAGCGGGCGATCGCCGCGCTGGGGCTGTTCGCGCCCGCCGCCGCCGACCGGCTGCGCGCCGCGCGCACTCTCCAGGAAAGCGCCGACGAGGACCTGCTCCCTCTGCTCGACCGCGTGCTGTCGCAGGAAAAAGACGCGCAGGTGCGCGATGCGATCCGATCCATCCAAGGCGCGCTGCTGCTCGGCAGCCGCGACCGCGACAAGCGGCTCGCCGCCGTCGACGCGCTCCGGCGTGCGCCCAGCACGCGCAGCAAGCGTCTCCTGCTCGAGCGGCTCGGAGGCGCGCCGGGAGCGCCCGGCGCGGAGCCTGAGCCGGCGGTGCGCGACGCCATCGTGCGCGCCGTGAGCGACATCGACGGATCGCTCCGTCTGGCCGAGGTGGTCGGATGGATGTTCGGGGGCTTGAGCCTGGGGAGCGTGCTGCTTCTCGCAGCCCTGGGCCTCGCCATCACCTTCGGGTTGATGGGCGTCATCAACATGGCGCACGGCGAGCTGCTGATGATCGGCGCGTACGCGACGTACGTCGTCCAGTCGTTCTTCCGCGCTCACCTGCCTGGCGCGTTCGACTGGTACATCGCCGCCGCGGCGCCGGCCGCCTTCCTCGCCGCCGGGCTCGTCGGCCTGCTGCTGGAAGTCACGGTGGTGCGCGCGCTCTATGGGCGGCCGCTGGAGACGCTGCTCGCCACCTGGGGCGCGAGCCTGTTGCTCATCCAGGCGGTGCGCAGCGCCTTCGGCGCGCAGAACGTCGAGGTCGCGAACCCGTCGTGGATGTCCGGTGGCGTGACCGTCATGTCCGGGCTCGTGCTGCCTTACAACCGCATCGCCATCATCGCCTTCGCGATGCTCGTGCTGGTCGTGGTCTGGCTGCTCCTCGAGCGCACGCGCCTGGGGCTCCTGGTGCGCGCGGTGATGCAGAACCGGGGCATGGCTGCCGGGCTCGGCGTGGCGACTCCGTGGGTGGACATGCTCACCTTCGCGCTCGGCGCCGGCATCGCCGGACTGGGCGGCTGCGCGCTGTCGCAGATCGGCAACGTGGGTCCCGAGCTGGGCCAGGGGTTCATCGTCGATTCCTTCATGGTGGTGGTGCTCGGCGGCGTGGGCCAGCTCGCGGGGACGGTGCTCGCGGCCATCGGGCTGGGGCAGGTCAACAAGCTGCTCGAGCCGTTCGCCGGAGCGGTCCTGGCGAAGATCGCCGTCCTCGCCTTCATCATCCTCTTCATCCAGCGCCGCCCGCAGGGCTTGTTCGCGCCGAGAGGGCGCGCTGCGGAGGAGACGTGACGGGCGTGCTCGCCCCGCCCCGTCCGTTGCAGTCGCGCCGCGCGATCGCCGCCGTCGCGGCCGTGTACGGCTTTCTGGTGGTCGTCGTCCCGCTGCTCAACCTGGCCGTTCCCGCCGGCAGCGCGTTCCACGTCTCCGACTACACGGTCTCCCTGGTGGGGAAGATCCTCTGCTACGCGATCGTGGCGCTGGCGGTCGACCTCATCTGGGGGTACGCGGGGATCCTGAGCCTCGGCCACGGCCTCTTCTTCGCGCTCGGCGGGTACGCGATGGGCATGTACCTGATGCGCTCCATCGGTAGGGAGGGCGTGTACCAGAGCGACCTGCCCGACTTCATGGTGTTCCTCGACTGGAAGGAGCTGCCCTGGTACTGGCTCGGGTCGCAGCGCTTCCTGCAGGCCTGCCTGTTCGTCGTCCTCGCCCCGGGGCTTCTCGCGCTGGTGTTCGGCTGGTTCGCCTTCCGCTCGCGCATCCGCGGCGTCTACTTCTCCATCATCACGCAGGCGCTGACCTTCGCCTTCATGCTGCTCTTCTTCCGCAACAACACCGGCTTCGGCGGCAACAACGGTTTCACCGACTTCAAGCGGATCCTCGGGTTCCCGCTCGCCAGCCCGCGCACCAAGGTGGCGCTGTACGTGCTCAGCGCGACCGTTCTTCTGGGCGCGCTCGCGCTCTGCCGCTCGCTGGTGCTCTCCAAGTTCGGACGCGTGCTGACGGCCATCCGCGACGAGGAGAGCCGGCTGCGCTTCTGCGGCTACGATCCGGTCGGCTACAAGCTGTTCGTCTGGACGCTCTCCGCCGTGATGTGCGGGATCGCCGGCGCGCTCTACGTTCCGCAGGTGGGCATCATCAACCCGAGCGAGATGTCGCCGGCGAACTCGATCGAGATCGCCATCTGGGTCGCGGTTGGCGGCCGCGCGTCGCTCATCGGCCCGCTGCTCGGGGCGGCGCTGGTGAACGGCGCCAAGAGCTGGCTCACCGTGAGCTTCCCCGATCTGTGGCTGTACGTCCTGGGGCTCATGTTCATCCTCGTCACGCGCTACATGCCCCGCGGCGTGGTCGGCCTGCTCCTGCACGCGCGAGGTCACAAGCCGTGAGGCTCGACACGCCGCAGGGTCCCGTCCTGTACCTCGACGGCGTGACGGTCAGCTTCGACGGTTTCAAGGCGCTCGCCGGGCTCTCGCTGATCATCGAGCCGGGCGAGTTGCGCTGCATCATCGGTCCCAACGGCGCGGGCAAGACGACGATGATGGACGTGATCACCGGGAAGACGCGGCCGGACACCGGCGAAGCCTTCTTCGGCGAAGCGAACGACCTGACCCGCCTCTCCGAGACCGACATCGCCGAGCTGGGCATCGGGCGGAAGTTCCAGAAGCCCACCGTGTTCCGCAACCACACCGTGCTGGAGAACCTCGAGCTGGCGCTGAAGACGGACAAGAGCGTGTTCCGCACGCTCGGCGCCAGGCTGACGCCGGCGCAAGCCCAACGGATGGACGAGACGCTCGACGTGATCGGCTTGCGCGCGCAGGCGCACCGCACCGCCGACCTGCTCTCGCACGGGCAGAAGCAGTGGCTGGAGATCGGGATCCTCTTGATGCAGGAGCCCAAGCTCCTCCTGCTCGACGAGCCGGTGGCCGGCATGACCGACGAGGAGACCGCGCGGACGGGCGAGCTGTTCCAATCGCTCGCGGGCAAGCACTCGCTGGTGGTCGTCGAGCACGACATGCACTTCGTGGCCAGCATCGCGCGCACGGTCACGGTGCTCCACGAAGGGAAGGTGCTGGCGGAGGGCACGATGGATCGCGTCCGCGAGGACCCGCGCGTCGTAGAAGTCTACCTGGGACGGTAGTCGCCCCCGTATTCGGCCGCGCTATGCTTTGGAACCGACGCTGTGGAGGAACGGCTAGAGATGCTCGAAATTCGCGGACTCAACCAGTTCTACGGAGGGAGCCACACGCTCCGCGGCATCGATCTGACCGTTCCTGCCGGGACCTGCACCGCGCTCCTGGGCCGCAACGGCGTGGGGAAGACGACCCTGCTGCGCTGCTTGATGGGCCTCTTGCCGGTGCGCTCGGGGCGGATCGCGTTCGACGGCAAGGACATCGGGCGCCTCACCGCCTATCAGCGGGCGCGGCTCGGAATCGGGTACGTCCCGCAGGGCCGCGAGATCTTCCCGCGGCTCACGGTGGCCGAGAACCTCGCGGTCGGGGAAGCCGCCGCCGGCCGCGGGCGGCCGGTCGCCCCGCGCGACGAGCTGGAGGCGCTCTTCCCGGCGTTGCGCGCCATGCAGAAGCGGCGCGGCGGGGATCTCTCGGGCGGCCAGCAGCAACAGCTCGCCATCGCCCGGGCGCTGGTGGCCCGGCCCAGGCTGCTCCTGCTCGACGAGCCGACCGAAGGGATCCAGCCGTCGATCGTGAAGGACATCGAGCGGGTGTTGCGCGTCCTGCTCGAGCGCGGGATGACCATCCTGCTCGTCGAGCAGTACGTCGACTTCGCCCGGTCGCTCGCGCAGCACTATGCCATCCTGTCGCGCGGCCAGGTGGTCGACCGCGGTGAGGTCAAAGACCTGAACACCGACGAGGTGCGGCACCACCTGGCGGTGTGACGCGGGAGGGTCTGAGTGAGGATGTTCGCGGAGCAGCGCCGTTCGGAGGCGACGGAGCGAGGCTGCGAGGCCCGGCTCTCGTTCCGCCGGGTGCGAGCGAGCACGGTCATCGACTCGGCCTTCGCGACCAGCCCGCTGCGCCTCTTGACGCCGCGCAACCACGGACGCGCCGCGTGGGCGTACACCAGCGCGCTCGGAGGAGGGCTGGTGGATGGCGACGCGATCCGGCTGCGGGTGCGCGTCGGCGCGGAAGCCGCGGCCGCGCTGTTCTCGCAGGGCGAAAATCGCGTCTATCGATCCCCGGGCGGCTGCCGCAGCGAGCTGACGGCGGACGTCGAAGAGGGAGGCTTCTTCGCATCGCTGCCCGATCCGACGGTCTGCTTCGCGGGGGCCTCGTACTTGCAGAAGACGGAATTGCGGCTCGCCCCGGGTGCGGCGGCCATCGCGGTCGACGTGCTCGCCGCCGGGCGCACCGCCCGTGGCGAGCGGTGGGCCTTCCGCCGCTACGAAGGCGAGCTGGCGGTGCGCAGCGGCGACCGCGTGCTCGTGCGGGAGCGGCTGTTGCTCGATCCGGATCACGGCGCGCTGGCGGAGCGTCTCGGCCGCTTCGATGCGCTGTGCACCATGCTGATCGCGGGCGACCGGTTGCGCGCCGAGCGGGAGGCGCTCGCGGGACGGATTCACGCCGCGCCGGTATCTTCGCGCGCCCGACGCATCGAGCAGGCGAACGAGGTGGGCGGCGGCGCGCTCGTCGTCCGCATCGCGGCCGCGTCGCTGGAAGACGCGCTCCGCGCCGTGCGCGAGCACCTGCGGTTCCTTCCCGACCTGCTCGGCGACGATCCCTGGTCGCGCAGGCCCTGATCCATCTGACCGGAGGCGACCCATGCACCTCATCCCCCGCGAGATCGACAAGCTGCTGCTCCACGGCGTCGGCTTCCTCGCACAGAAGCGCCTCGCGCGCGGGCTGCGCCTGAACCACCCGGAGGCGATCGGGCTCATCGCCGCGCAGCTTCTCGAATTCATCCGAGACGGCCGGAGCGTCGCGGAGCTGATGGACCTCGGCCGCCGCTTGCTCGGACGCGCGGAGGTGATGGACGGCGTCCCGGAGATGATCGCCGAAGTGCAGGTCGAGGGCACGTTCGCGGACGGGACGAAGCTCGTCACCGTGCACCACCCCATCGTCCTGGAGCACGGCGACCTGGCGCTCGCGCTGCACGGCAGCTTCCTGCCGGTGCCCGACCGCGCGCGCTTCGCTGGAGCGGGCGAGGCTCCGGTGCCGGGCGAGGTGATGGCGCAGCCGGGCGAGATCGTGCTCAACCAAGGACGGGAGTCCGTCGCCCTCGCGGTCACCAACCTCGGCGACCGGCCCATCCAGGTGGGCAGCCACTATCACTTCTTCGAGACCAACCGCGCCCTCGCCTTCGACCGCGGCAAGGCGTACGGCATGCGGCTCGACATCCCGGCCGGGAACGCGGTGCGATTCGAGCCGGGCGAGCGCAAGACCGTCCAGCTCGTCGCGCTGGCGGGAGCCCGGGTCGCCCGCGGCGGCAACGCGATCGCCGACGGTCCGGTGGAGCCGGCCCGGAGAGCGCGCGCCGTCGCCGCGGCCGTCTCGCGCGGATTCGCTCACGCGGAGGAGAAGCCGTGAGCCGGCCCATCCAGCGGCGCCACTACGCCGACCTGTTCGGCCCCACGCGCGGCGACCGCGTCCGGCTCGGCGACACCGACCTCGTCGCGGAGGTGGAGCGCGACCACACGGTCTACGGCGACGAGTGCAAGTTCGGCGGCGGCAAGGTGCTGCGCGACGGCATGGGCCAGAAGGCCGGCGCGAGCGAGGCGGAGGCGCTCGACTGCGTCATCACCAACGCGCTCATCGTCGACTGGACCGGCATCGTCAAGGCGGACATCGGGATCAAGGACGGGCGCATCGCCGGGATTGGGAAGGCGGGCAACCCCGACGTGATGGCGGGCGTGACGCCGGGAATGACGGTGGGCGTGACCACCGAGGCCATCGCCGGCGAAGGGTTGATCGTGACCGCCGGCGGCGTGGACACGCACATCCATTTCATCTCGCCGCAGCAGGCGTTCGAAGCGGTGGCGAGCGGCATCACCACCTGGGTCGGCGGCGGCACCGGTCCGGCGACGGGAACCAACGCGACCACCTGCACGCCGGGCTCGTGGAACATCGCGCGCATGCTCCAGGCGACCGACGACCTGCCGCTGAACATCGGGTTCACCGGCAAGGGGAACACCTCGATGCCGCAGGGGCTGCTCGAGCAGATCCGCGGCGGCGCCGTCGGGCTCAAGCTCCACGAGGACTGGGGCACCACCCCCGCCGCCATCGACTGCTGCCTGTGCGTTGCCGAATGAGATGTGTTGATGGTGTTGTTGGTTAAGTTTTT
>JBJMQJ010000305.1:0-4516 GCA_045802765.1 Myxococcales bacterium | reverse complement strand
GTCCATGCGCGAGAAGGTAGCGGAGCTCGAGCGCCGCAAGGACGAGGCGCGGCGGATGGGCGGAGAGGAGCGGTTGCGCAAGCAGCGCGAGCGCGGCAAGCTCGACGCTCGGACGCGGATCACGAAGCTCCTCGATCCGGGCAGCTTCGTCGAGATCGGGCTTCTCGCCACGCACCTCGGGCAGCTGCCGGAAGAAGCGGAAAGGGCCTCGCCGGCCGACGGCGTGGTGTGCGGGACCGGATTCATCGGCGGGCGGCCCTGTTGCGTCGCCTCCTACGACTTCACCGTGCACGGCGGCAGCATCGGGCCGGTCGGCGAGCGAAAGGTGGCGCGCCTGCGCGAGCTGGCGCTCCGCGAGCGGGTCCCGATGGTCTGGCTGGTCGACTCGGCCGGCGCGCGGCTGTCTGCGGACGTGGACGAGGCGACGATCGTCAGTTCGTTCGCCGACACGGGCTACCTCTTCCGCGAACAGGTGGTGCTCTCCGGCGTGGTGCCCCAGGTGGCCGCGATGGTCGGTCCGGGCGCCGCCGGCACCGCATACATTCCCGGGCTGGCGGATTTCGTGCCGATGGTGAAGGGCACCTCGTCGATGGCGATCGGCGGGCCCTATCTGGTCAAGAGCGTGGTGGGAGAGGACGTCACCGAGGAGCAGCTCGGCGGCAGCAAGGTGCACACCGAGATCTCCGGCTGCGCCGACCTCGAGGTGCCAGACGACGCCGCCTGCCTCTCGGCGGTGCGCGAGTATCTCTCGTTCTTCCCGCTGCGCTGCGGGGAGAAGCCGCCGCGACGCGCCTGCGCCGATCCGATCGATCGACGCGACGAGGCGCTCCTGGAAGTCGTTCCCGACAATCCGCGCCAGGCGTACGACGTGCGCAAGGTGATCGCTTCGGTGGTGGACGACGGCAAGCTCTTCGAGCTCAAGCCGCGCTGGGCGCGCAACCTGGTCACCGGCCTCGCCCGCATCGACGGGCGGAGCGTGGGCGTCGTCGCGAACAATCCGATGCACCTGGGCGGAGTCCTGGACGTGAATGCGGCCGACAAGGCGGCGCGGTTCGTGAACCTGTGCGACGCGTTCGAGGTCCCGCTCGTCTTCCTGCAAGACGTGCCGGGATTCATGGTGGGCACCAAGGTGGAGAAGGAAGGCATCATCCGGCACGGCGCGAAGATGCTGTATGCGGTCGCCTCGGCGACCGTGCCCAAGCTCACCGTCGTGCTGCGCAAGGGTTTCGGCGCTGGCTACTACGTGATGAACGGGCGCGCCTACGAGCCCGACGCGTTGCTCGCCTGGCCGGGCGCCGAGATCAGCGTGATGGGCGCCGAGGGAATGGTCGCCATCGCGGCCAACAAGCTCCTGGCGCAGGCCGACGATCCCGAGGCCCTCAAGCAAGAGCTGGCCGCCCGCATCCGGCCGATGATCGACATCTACCGCGTCGCCGCTCACGCCTACGTCGACGACGTGATCGACCCGCGCGACACCCGCCCCCTGCTCGCCCACTACTTGCGCCTCACCGAGGGAAAGCGCGTCGACCGCCCCCACCGCAAACGCGAAATCTCCCCCGTCTGACGGCCAAACCAATTGCACCACGGAGCACACGGAGCTCACGGAGAATGCGATCCAAAAACATCTCCGTGTGCTCCGTGGTGTGATTTTTTGTGCTAGCGCGTCGCGGTAGCGGCTGGACGTTCCGCTAGATCGAATTGGGAGAAGGCGAAGGCGTATTCGTCCGCCGTTTTCTCGATGGTTGCGCGGACCAGGTCGGCGCCGCCGTGGCCGGAGTGCTTCTCGATGCGGAGTAGGACCGGACCGCCCGCGGAGGAGTGCTGCAAGGCGGCCGCGAACTTCCGCGCGTGCATCGGATCGACGCGATCGTCGGCGTCCGCCGAGAGCACCAGGGTGGCGGGGTACTTCACTCCCTCGCCGATCCGCTGCTGCGGAGAGTAGGCAGCGAGGAACTTGAACTGGTCGGGGTCGTCGGCGGTGCCGTATTCGGGGATCCACGTCTTTCCCGACCCGTATAAATGGTACCGCAGCATGTCGATGAGGGGCACGTGGCAGAGCACGACCGCGAACAGCTCGGGTCGCTGCGTCTCGGCGGCGCCGACCAACAGGCCCCCGTTGGACCCGCCGCGGATCGCCAGACGGGAAGGCCGCGTGTACCCCTGCCTGAGGAGCTCCTCCGCGGCGGCGATGAAGTCGTCGAACACGTGCTGCTTGTTCCCCAGCATCCCGGCGCGGTGCCAGTCCTCGCCGTATTCGCTTCCGCCGCGCAGCACGGCTTCCGCGTAGATTCCCCCCCGCTCCAGCCAGGGATAGATGCTGCCCTTGAAGGCGGGCGTGATCGCCACGTTGAACCCGCCGTATCCGTAGAGCAGCGTCGGCGCCTTGCCGTCGCGCGGCGCTCCCTTGCGGCGGACGACGAAGACCGGAACCCGGGTGCCGTCCTTGCTCGTGGCGAAGATCTGCTCGGTCTCGTACAGCGAGGGGTCGACGGGGAGCTTCACGCGCGAATACAGCTCGATCTTCCCGCGCGAAACGGACGTCCGGAAGATCTCCGGGGGGTGGGTGTACGACTTGAAATCGAAGTAGGCCTCGTCCTCGTCCTCGCGGCCGACCAGGTTGCCCGCGGTGCCCACCTCCGGAAGGCGGATCTCGCGGACCACCTTGCCGTCGAGATCGTGCACCTCGAGATGCGTCACCGCGTCCTTCAAGTACACCAGCGCGAGCTTCCCGCCGACCAGGCGCGTGCTGTCGAGCGTCGCGTCCTTGCGTTCCGGGACGATCTCCTTCCAGTCCTCGCGCGCGGGCCGCGACGGGTCGACCGCGAAGATTCGCGAGTGCGGCGCGCCTTCGTTCGTCGTCAGGTAGAAGCGATCGCGGAACGCGATCACGTCGTAGAGCGCGTCCTTGCCGGCGGCGAGCGGCGTCCAGGGAGCGCCGGCCTTCCGCGCGTCGCGGAAGTACAGGTCGTTGCGTCCCCACCCGTGCGCCACGCTGCGCACCAGCCAGCGGCCGTCCTTCGACACCTCCGCGCTCTGGAAGGTGGTGGGATCGCCCAGCTTCTCGACCACCACGCGGTCCTTCCGCGGATCCTCTCCCACGCGGTGGAACTTGATCGTCTGCCACCCTGGCCGCTCGGCGACCGGGATGCGCTCGTCGACCGGCAGCCACGTGTAGTAGAAGCCATCCCCTTCCGGCGTCCAGGAGGCGCTCGCATACTTCGCGCCCTCGATGACGTCGGCCTGGGACCGCTTCCCGGTCGCCACGTCGAGCAGGTACATCACCGACTCGTCCGAGTTGTTGTGGCGGACGGTGAACGCGAGCCTCTTGCCGTCCCACGACGGCCACCAGCCGCCGAGCGCGTCGCTGCCGTCCGCGGTCCAGGCGTTCGGATCGAGCAGGACGCGCTCGCGGCCGGCGCGCCCTTCCTTGACGAAGACGACGGCTTTCTCCTTGGTGGCGAACTGGCGGGCGAAGAAATACCGGTTGCCGCGGTGCCGGGGGGCGCCGAGCACGTCGACGTACAGCAGCTCCGAGAGGCGGCGCGCGATGGCGTCGCGACCCGGCAAGGCGCGGAGTTGCGCGCGCGCGAAGCCGTCCTGCGCCGCCATCCAGGCCTGCACCTCGGAAGACTTCTCGTCCTCGAGCCAGCGGTAGGGATCCGCGATGCGGATTCCGTGCAAGGTGTCCGCCACCTCGGCGCGACGGGTGGGCGGATACTGCTGGTTCGCCGGCCCGGAGACGGCCTGCAGGACCGGCGGCGGAGCGGCGGACGGGATCGCTGAGCTCGGGCGCAGCGCCGCCGCGCCGTCCGCGGGCCGCGCTGAGGTAGCGGATTGTCCAGAGGCGCAGCCGACGGCGAACGCGACGAGAAGGACCTTGCGCATGGCGGAGCAGTCTACGCGCGGGGCCGGATGCGCAATAGCTCGCGCGCCTGCGCCGCCGTCGCCACGCCGCGGCCGGCGGCGCGCGCCAGCTCGGCGAGGCGCGCCACCAGCTCGTACGAGCCCTTCGCCAGGACGCCTTTGGACAGGTACACGTTGTCCTCGAGCCCGCATCGCGCGTGCCCGCCGAGCCGCAGCGACAGCTCCGCCATCGGGAGCTGGTGCCGACCGATACCCGCCACGCTGAAGCTGCAACCCTGCGGCAGCTTGCCCAGGAGGAACTCGAGGTTCTCTTCGGATGCTCCGAGGCCGCCGCGCACTCCGAGGACGAAGTCGAAGTGGGCGGGCATCTCGATGACGCCTTCCTTGGCGAGCGCGAGGCAGCTCTCCACGTGGCCGGCGTCGTAGCACTCCAGCTCGGGAACGATGCCCCGCTCGCGCATACGCCGGGCGAACTCCCGCACCATCGGGAACGGGTTCAGGAACACGTCGTCGCCGAAGTTGAGCGACCCGGCGTTGAGGGTAGCCATCTCCGGATTGCACAGGAGCGGCTGCGCCCGCTCCTCGGCGCTCATGCCGACGGCGCCACCGGTGGTCGTCTGGACGATGACGTCGCAACGCGCTCGGATGGCGC
>JBJMQJ010000304.1:0-6243 GCA_045802765.1 Myxococcales bacterium | reverse complement strand
CGAACGATTCGGCGCCGACGGGCGCAGCGCGGCGCGCGGCACCCGGTAGCCTGCGCTTTTCTCTCGCGGAACTCGCGGCGCGCGTTCTACAACGGGCTGCATGAACGCGGAGATGCCGCCCCTGCTGGTGCAGTTCCTGCTCGGCGGCCAGGCGTGCGTCGTGGCGACCGTCGACGAGCACCATCGCCCGGTGACGACCCTGATGACGTGGGTCGTGGCGCGCAATCCGCAGACGCTGACCATGGCGGTCGACATCCGTGGCAGGGCCCTGCGAAACATCCGAGCCACCGCGCACGTGGCGGTGGAAGTGCTCGGAGACGACCTCTGCTATGGCCTGCGGGGCACCGCCGTGATCGAGAAGGAGCGGATGGAGTCGCCGCCGTTTCCGTGCGCGCTGGTCGCCGTACGCGTCGAGGACGTCCGCGACCACGGCGCCGCCGGCGTGAAGTTCGTCGGTCCGAGTTACAGCTACCATCCGGGCAAGGAGCATCGCGGCGAGGTCGAGAAGTCGGTCTTCGCCGAGCTGAAGGGACCTCCGCCGACGATTTGAGCGGAACCCAATCGCTCGAATCGACGCCTCTGCCGGTCACATCTCGCTCTTCGATCCAGCGCCTTTCGGCGCCTCCACGACGGGGAGCTCGCTCCCCCTCGACCCCCAAGAGATCATGGGGTGGCGGCGCGGATTGAGATCGCGCCGTCCGCGCATTTCGGGTACGCTCCGCGCCCTCGCTCTTGGACGGAGTGCATCATGACGGGAATCGCGTTCGTCGTCGCGGTCGTCTCGCTCATCCTGGCGGTGGTCTTCTGGCTGCAGGGCCGCTCCGCGGCGGAGGCGGTCGCCGGCCTCAAGGCCGAGGCGGACGCGGCGCGCAAGGACGCCGACGCGGCCCGCGTCCAGGCGCGCGAGGCGCAGGCGGAGGCGAAGGCCCGCTCCGCCCAGGTCATCGAGGCCCGCGACAAGCTCAACGAGCTGCGCAAGCGGGGCCAGGACAAGGCGCAGCCGAAGCGCAGCGCGCGCGAGGCCGAGCTGGAGGAGGACCTCGCCCACGCGCGCAGGCTGGCCGAGGAGGCGCATGCCGCCGAGCAGCACGCCCGCAAGGACGCTGCCGCGACCCAGTCGGAGATCGGTTTGCTCCGCGCCGAGCTGGATCGCGCGCAGTCCCGCGCGCGCGAGGTCGCGCCGCCGCCCGCGATGCCGCCGGCTGCCGACGACGCGAAGCTGCGCGAGGCCGACGAGCGGCGGCGGCAGGTGGAGAAGGCGCTGAAGGAGACCGAGGCGGCGCTGCGCGATCAGCGGGAGAAGGAGCGCGCCGCGCGCGAGGAGCTGAAGAAGGCGCGCGGTCGGGCGGAGACGAACAACCGCGTGTTCCTCGTCACCAAGGGCGAATTGGAGGTCACCCGCGAGCGGCTCGCGCTCGCCGAGAAGGCGCTGTGGAAGGCGGGCCTTCCAGTGCCCGCGTCCGCGCAGAAGGAGCGGCCCAGGGCGACGGGGCCGGCGGCCGCCGACCGCGCGCGCGAGGAGGAAGCCGCGGCGCGCGCCGCGCAGCGGCCGGAGCCGGTGCCCGCCGAGCCGCCGTCCGCGGGAGCGGAGCCGATCTCGGCGGCGGCGTCGCAACCGAACGGGATGGAAGTGCATCCCGCGGGCGAGCAGGACGCGGATACGGCCCACTAAACGGCATCCCGCGGGCGAGCAGGACGCGGATACGGCCCACTGAACGGCGGTCAGCGGAGGACGCGCTCGAGCAGCGCGAGCAACTGCGGCGCCTCGAACGGCTTGGACAAGTACCCGGCGGCGCCGTACCGGGTCGCGATCGCCGGCAGCTCCTCCTTCGCGCTGATGAGCACGACCGGCACCTCCCGGCTCGCCGGAAGACCGCGGATCCCGCGCAGGAACGATTCGCCGTCGAGCAGCGGCATGCGCAGATCGAGGAGGATGACGTCGGGCCGGAAGTCGGGCAGCATCGACACTGCCTCGACGGCGTTGCGGGCCACCGAGACCGCGTAACCCTCCATGTTCAGCAGGTCCGCCACACCGTCGCGGAAACCTTCCTCGTCGTCGACGACGAGGACGCGGCGCTTCGGCGCGCGTTTCTTGGAGCCCCCGGACTTCACCTGGGGTCTATCCTACACCTCCGCCAAGCTGTGGCGGCAAGATGGGCTTCAGGACCGCTCGACCGGCTCGACGGGGGTCCGGTCGGTCTTCGCCTTGGCGAGCTTCCGCCGCTGCGACCGCATCGCGAGCTTCGATTGCCGGATGCCGGGCGATATCGCTCCATTGCTATGGCCTTTGGCCGGAGGACCCAGCGACGTTTCCTGCGGCACCCGCTGGGCAGCGGCGTCCTCGCCGTTCATCACAATAACGGAATGACGTAGAGACGACGCGATTTTGCAGGCTCGAGCTTGTCGTCGTGATTCGAGCACCCTAGCTTCGACCGTCGCTGCACCGTTTCTCGCCACGTCCGCCTCCGGACCGAACGTCGCGCTCTGGCGCCAGCGACAGGAGGACGGAGATGACCTGGACGCGGCCGGCCGTCGGTTCGGCAATCGTCGCATTCGCGCTGCTTTCCCCGCCCGCTCTGGCGGCCATCACTTTCGTCAATGGCGCAAGCCGGGATCCCGGGACGACGTCGGCCAGCGTCGCCGTCCCCATTTCGACCACCGCTGGGAACGACGTCGTGGTCGTCATCACCTACGACATCGGCGGGAGCCCGACGCCGTCCGTCACCGACACGGGTGGCTCGAGCTACGCGTTCCGGGCCGGGCTCACCAATGCGCCGGTGAACCAACGCGTGGAGATCTGGAGCGCCCGGAACGTCGCGGCCTCGACGCAAGTGACGGTGTCCTTCACGCCGGCCGCCTTCTCCCCCGGTGTATCGGTGTTGCAATACGCGGGCGTCGCCGTGCTCGGGAGCACCAGCACCAGCACCGGAAACAGCGCGAACCCACATCTTTCGCTGACCACGCAGGACGCGAGCAACGTCGTCGTAGGTGGCTTCGAGATCGACAACGTGTCGGCCATCTCCGCCAACCAAGGAAGCCTGCGCACGAAAGCCCAGGCCGGCGGCTACGGCGTCTGCGGCACCGACAACACCGCGGCGACCGCTTCCGCCGTGACCACGGGCGTCACCATCGCCACGGCGACCAGCTGGGTGGCCGCTGCGCTGGAGCTGCGCTCGGGCGGAGCCACGTCGTTCCCGTTGACCGTGAGCAAGGCCGGGACGGGCACCGGCACGGTCACGTCGAGCCCCGCGGGCATCGCCTGCGGCGGGACGTGCTCGGCCTCGTATGCCGCGGGCACCGTCGTCACCCTGACCGAGGTTCCCGATGCCGGATCGACGTTCGCAGGCTGGAGCGGAGACTGCACCGGAACGCAATCCACCTGCACGTTGACGATGAGCGCGGCGCGCAGCGCAACCGCCACGTTCCAAGGCACGGGTGGTGGCGGTACGGGCATCATTCCGGCCGACCGGGCGACGACCTGGAACCCGGGCATCCCCGGAGGGGTCCCGGCGCGGACCGCGATCTGCGGCGCCACGGTCAACCCGCCCGCCGGAGATGCCACGGCGCTCATCCAATCTGCGCTGGACAGCTGCACTGACGGGCAGGTCGTTCAGCTCGGGGCCGGGACGTTCAACCTCACGGACTCCCTGTTCTTGAGGAAGGGAATCGTGCTCCGCGGCGCGGGGCCGTCGCAGACCCGGCTCGTCACGTCGGCCCCGGCCGCCGCGCCGATCGTCATGGGCACGCAATGGTTCACGTTCACGCAGTCCACCAACCTGGCCTCCGGCGCAGTCAAGGGAACCAACACCGCGGTCCTGATCAGCGTCGCCGGGCTCTCGCCTCCTCTGGCAGCCGGGGAGATCGTCCTCGTCGACACGATCACGAACGCGCTCACCGAGTGGAGCCCCAACTCTCCGCCCGACGACCCCTCTCGGGCGTGGTTCTGCCGGGCCAACAGGCCGATCAGCCAGGTGATGGAGATCCAGTCGGTGAGCGGCACCACCGTCACGTTCACCACTCCATTCCACATCGGCTTCGCGACTGCCGATCAGGCGCAGCTCTCACGGTTCACCGTCAACGACGGCACGGTTCCTCCTCCGGTCAAACCTTCGGTCAAGTTTGCGGGCGTGGAGGACCTCTATGTGTTTGGCGGTCAGGGAGGGCAGGGCAACATCCAGGTGGAGAATTGCGCCTACTGCTGGGTGAAGAACGTCGAGTCGGACTTCCAGGACGGCGCCGCCGTGTCGCTCGACGCCAGCTTCCGCAGCGTCTTGCGCGATTCGTACATCCACAGCACGCGGACTCCGAGCCCGGGAGGCGGTGGTTACGGAATCTCGTTTGCGTTCGGTTCCGCCGACAACCTGGTGGAGAACAACATCTCCTGGAACATGAACAAGGTGATGGTCATGCGGTCCTCGGGGGGCGGCAACGTCATCGGGTACAACTACATGCAGGACGGCTGGATCGATGATTATCCCGACTGGGTGGAGGTCGGGCTGAACGCATCGCACATGACCACTCCGCATTACGAGCTGTTCGAGGGAAACGAATCCTTCAATTTCGACGGCGACAATACCTGGGGGAACGCGATCTACATCACCGCCTTCCGCAACCACCTGACGACGCACCGCAGGGCGGCCGGCCCGCTGGCCACGTACTCGAAGTCTTGCGGGGTCAACTGCACCCAGTACTACGAGGATGCGGACAATCGCCGGGGAATCGGATTGATGAGCGGGCACCAGTGGTACACGTTCGTGGGCAACGTGATCGGGTATGCCGGCATGAGCAACCCGCCCATCCGATCGACGGGCCATGGCGACCTTGGCGGCTTCGAATATTCGAAGACCGATTTCCAGAACGACAACATGATTTCGATGTGGCAGGTCGGCTACGATCCAGGGAACTGGGCAGCCCCGCCGGATCCGAGGGTCACGAGCACGGTCATTCGCGACGGCAACTTCGACTTCTTCACCAACACGGTGAATTGGGATCGTCCGCAGCAGGCCATCCCCAGCTCCCTGTACCTGACGAGCCCGCCCTCTTTCTTCAGCGGCTACACCTGGCCGTGGGTCGATCCGCTGGGCGCGACCACCAAGACGTACCGCCTCCCGGCCCGGGATCGATTCGACCTGATCCAGGGGCTCCCGCAGGGCGGATCCGACTGACCGGATCGCCTTGACTTGCCGGGTTCCTTCCAGTACATCGGCCCCCCGTTCTGGCGTCTAGCCGAAGTGGTGGAATTGGTAGACACGCCAGATTCAGGGTCTGGTGGGGGCAACCCCGTGGAGGTTCGAGTCCTCTCTTCGGCACCACGACGCCCCTGTCGGCCGATCCCTGAGCGTGCTCGTCCGGCGCCGGCCGCAGGACATTGAGGCCCCGGGCCGGACGGTTCGGGGCTTTCGTGTTCTAGAGGCCGCCGCATCCGGTGGCTTGCGCTTTTCACGGCATGGACGTTGTGGGATGCGTTGTGGCGATGAAGTCATTGTCCCAAGCGCAGGCGGAGGTCGAGGCGCGCAGCCGGGCGCTCCCCACGGAGGACGCTCCGCTCGGAGAGGCGGGCGGGCGCATCCTGGGGCGTCCCGTAGCCGCCGCGCGGGATCTCCCGGGCACCGACATCTCCATGATGGACGGTTACGCCCTGCGGGCCGGAGACGCGGAGCGCGTCTTGCGCGTCGTCTACGAGGTCGCCGCGGGCGATGCGCCGCCGGCGCGTGCGCTGCAGCCCGGCGAGGCGGCGCGCATCTTCACGGGCGCGCCGGTGCCGGCCGGAGCGGATTGCGTGGTCATGCAGGAGCACGCGGCGCGGAGCGGAACCGATCTGCGCGTCGCGACCGAGCACGCGCCGAAGGCGGGCCAGCACATCCGCCGCCGCGGCGAGGAGGTGCGGCGCGGCGCGACCGTGCTGCCCGCCGGGACGCGGCTGGGGCCGGCGGAGCTGTCGCTCGCCGCGGCTTGCGAGGCGTCGCGCGTGCAGGTGCACCGCAGGCCGCGGGTCGCCGTCCTGACCACCGGCGACGAGCTGGTGGCCCTCGGCCAGGAGCCCCCTCCCGGCAAGCTGGTGGAGACGAACTCGCACGCGCTGGCGCAGCTCGCGCGCGAGGCGGGAGCGGAGCCCATCTTGCTTGGGATCGCGGCCGACAGCGTGGACGGGATCGCCGAAAAGCTCGCGGACGCGGACGCCGACGTGCTGGTGACGACCGGCGGCGCGTCGGTGGGCGACCACGATCACGCGCAGGCCGCGTT
>JBJMQJ010000303.1:0-10059 GCA_045802765.1 Myxococcales bacterium | reverse complement strand
GCGGGAGGCGTCGCCAGCGCGATCGAGGTGCGGTACCCGATCACCCACCAGAGCAGGAAGAAGGCGAGCGGCACGATGACGAACGCGGCCTCGAGCAGCGGCGCCGGCTCGATGTGCGGAGTCGTCTGCGTCTCGCTCCGCCTGCGGTATCGGATGAAGAAGAAGATCGCGGTGAGCCCCACCGCGGTGGACATGACGAAGGTGGTGAGGATGACGAAGTAATGGAGCCGGTCCACGTCGTACGCGAACGTCGACGCCTGGTCGGGAAGGAAGAGGAAGCGGCGGAGCGTCTCGTTCATCCGGCGTTCCTCTTCCGCTTCCACTCCTGCCGCCAGAGGAGCGCGAGGCCGACCATGAGCCCCAGCCCCGAGAGGAGCGCGCCGCCGCGGACGAAGTTCGTCGCATAGACGCGGTACCGTCCGGTGCCGGGATCGTAACGGAAGCACTTGAGCAGCACGCGGTCGAAGCTCGTGCCCACCCGGCCGCCGCTCGCCTCGACGAGGGAGAGCCGGAGGTCGCGTCCAGGGAAGTCGACGCCGTACAGGTAGCGCGAGATGCGGCCTTCCGGCGTGAGCACGAATGCCACGGCGGGATGCGCGAATTGCTTCGTCGGCGCGTCGTACCGGTACTTGAAGCCGAGCGCCTCCGCCAGCGCGCGGACGTTGGTCTCCGCGCCGGTGAGGAAAGGCCAGTCCTGCGGCCGGGCGCGCTGCAGACCTCTCACCCCGGCGAGGTACCCGCGCTGCGCCTCGCCCGCGGCCCGCGGCGTGTCCTTCGGATCGAAGCTGAGCGTGATTCCCTGGTAGTCCTTGCCGAGCTGCAGGCCACTGTCGTTGAGCCCCTTCACGAGGCCCTTCATCACCAGGCTGCAGAGCATCGGGCACTCGAAGTAGACCAGCGTCACCACGACCGGTTTGCCGTGCGCGAGGAAGTCCTTCAGGGCGACGTCGTTGTGGAACGCGTCGTAGAAGCGCAGCGCGGCCGGGACCGGCTCTCCGAGGCGCTCCACCACGTCGACGCTCTCGTCGCCGATTTCCTTGAGAGGCGTGTACCCATATCCGCCTCCCGCAGGGTTTGCCGCTTCGGGCCGGCTTGCGGCTTGCGGCTCGCGGCTTGCGGCTAACGCATCGCTCGCCGTGGCCGCGGAAGGGAACGCCAAGATGAATGTCGCGGCGAGGACGGGAAGCAGCCGCGGCGCTCTGACCGCAAGGCGCAAGCCGCAAGCCGCCAGCCGGTTCATCAGGGCTTCCTCCGCTGCTGCTCGGCAACCATCTCCTCGATCGCTCTCTCGATGGGGACGTGGATCGTGCCCTTCTGTCGATCGACCCAGCCGTAGCTGTTCAGCCGCTGCATTGCTTCGCGGCGGTACTTCTCGGCCCCGCGCGTGGTCTCGAACGGCGTCTGATCGACGATGCCGATCTCCGGTTTGCCGATTTCCTTCCCGACGGGAAGGGGGCCCCCGGGCGAGAGCATCCTCGCGGTGCGATCCAGGATGCGCGCGGACCACACCGTCGCGGCGCCGAACACGAGCAGCGCGACGACGCCCACCGCCACGACCTTGAAGCTGGCGACGTGCTCGTCGGCCTGCGCCTCCGGTGGCGGCAGATGCTCGGTGCTGTGCGACGGCTCGTGGCTCATGGCTGCACGTACCTCAAGGAGTCCTCGAGATAGGGGTCGCCGACGGGCACCAGGTACCTGCCGCGCAGCCGCCACAGGGCGGAAGCCGCCCACACCCCGCCTACGCCGACGAAGGCGGTGACGAGCGTCCAGTGGAGCCCCAGGTTCGCGGGCGCCCACTGGGTGCCGAAGTCGCGCATCTGCGCGCTGGGGAAGACGAGCCAGATCAGATCGACGAGATGCATGAAGAGGAGCCAGGCGGCGACCACGGAGAGCGCCTTGGGGCGCATCTTGAGATCTCGCGAGAGCAGCGCGAAGAAGGGCAGGATGAAGCGGCCGAACGCGAGCAGGACGGCGAAGGGCCGCCACGCCCCGCGCGTGCGGACGAGGAACCACGGCACCTCCTCGGGGAGGTTGGCGTGGAACATCAGCATGTACTGCGAGAAGCCGATGTAGCCCCAGAAGCAGACGAAGGCGAGCAGGAGCTTCCCGAGGTTGTGGAAGTGCGGCTTCTTGACCAGCGCGCTCCCCGGCTCGCGCACGAAGGCCAAGATGAGGATCAGGAGGGAAAGCCCCGCGACGAACGAGCCGGTGAGGAAGTAGACGCCGAACAGCGTCGAGAACCAGGTCGGGTTCAAGGACATCACCCAGTCGAAGGAGGCGAAGGTCCCCGCGAGCGTGACCAGCGGCAGCCCGACGGATCCCCAGCGGCGGTTGGCCGCGGTCCACCGCGGCGATCCGTCCTCGTCCTGCGCGAGCGAATGGCGATAGAGAAGCTCGGAAACGATCAGCCAGACGGCGAAATAGATCGCCGCCCGCCAGAGGAACCCGGGGAAATTGAGGTAGCCGTGCTTGTGCTCGATGTTGCGCAGCACTTCCTTGCCGAGCCCGGCGGGCGGATCGATCCACACGTAGATCTTCCTCGCGGTCAGCACGACGGGGATGAAGAGGACCGCCAGCGCGGGAAGCGGCGCGTGCACCGCCTCGATGGCGCGCCGGATGACGATGTGCCACCGGGCGCGGGCCGCGTACTTCGCCATGTTCAGCGCGAGCATCCCGAGGGTCAACCCGAGGAAGTAGAGGAACGCGACCAGGTACGAGAGCATCGTGCGCCGCGCGTCGAAGAGGTATCCGACGGCGGTCAGCAGAAGCCCCGCGGCCCCGGCGACGGCGCAGCCGAGCAGGACCGTCCGCCTTCCCTGCCAGCGCGGCAGCTCGTCGATGGAGATGCGCACGTCGCTCATCGCGGCTTCTCCTTCGACAGCCTGTCGCGCTCCTGCGGCGGCGCCAGCGCGAGCGGCGCGGCCTGGCTGAGCTGCAGGGCGCGCAGATAGGCCACCACCGCCCAGCGCTCCGCTACCTCCAGCTCCGCCGCGTAGCCCGGCATCAGGCCGAAGCCGTTCGCGATCACCTGGTAGTAGTGGCCCACAGCCATTCCAGCGCGGTCGTGCAGGTTTGGCGGGAGCCGCAGCGACATGTTCGCCGCCACCGCGCTGCGGCCATCGCCGATCAACCCGTGGCAGGTGGCGCAGTAGATGTCGAACTTGCGATGCCCTGCGTCGAGCAGCGCGCGCGTGAGCGGCAGGGGGATCTCCGTCACGTCCTCCTCTCCCACCCGGCCGCGGGTGAGCGCCGGGTTCTGCACGATGCGCTCGCGCGGCACGGTGCCCGGCGGTGGCTGGCGCATGGCGCGGCCGTCCTCGAAGAACGGGTTCGCCGCGAAGGCGCGGCCCTTGGGCTGGCGCTCCATCGGGTCGACGATGGTGGTGTCGCCACAGGCGGCGACCAGCGTGAAGGCGAGGAGGGCGCACGCCTTGCGCATCACTCCTCCTCCTTGACG
Source organism: Myxococcales bacterium (assembly GCA_045802765.1). Lineage (GTDB taxonomy): Bacteria > Myxococcota > Myxococcia > Myxococcales > 40CM-4-68-19 > VBKO01. The sequence goes on along the minus strand of JBJMQJ010000303.1, from coordinate 6,602 downwards.
TTCGTGACGCGGCCCGCCCCCAGCTCCCGCAGCGCGCGCTCCAGCTCGCCCGGCTCCTCTCCCTCGCGCAGCTCGGCGCTGAGCCAGAACTTGTCGAGGGAAGCGGAGCGGAACGCCTCCGCCTCGAACACCGGGTGGTAGGTGCGCGGGAGGCCGAAGAAGTAGAAGAGGCCGCCGAAGAAGATGGTGAGCACGCAGACCAGGACGCCCGACTCGAAGGTGACGGGGATGTTGGTGGGCCAGGCGTGCGCCGGCCGGTTCGCGACGTTGATCTCGTAGTCGACGGCGTTGGTCCACCACTGCAGGACGTACCCGCCCGTCGCGCCGGCGAGGCCGGCGATGAGCGCGACCAACGGCACCTTCGACCGCGGCAGCTTCAGCGCTTCGTCGATGCCGTGGACGGGATAGGGTGAGTACGCGTCGAGACCCTCCCGCCCGGACTCGCGCAGCTTGCGCGCCGCCGCCACCATCGGCTCGGGCTCGGCGAACTCGGCGAGGACGAGGCGCTTCATCTCTCGTCCTCCTCGCCCACTTCGAGCTCCATGCGGTGGACCATCTCCTGCGAGAAGTCGGGGATTTCGTGGCGCGCGTGCTCCGTGTGCAGCTCGTGCCGCATCTCCTTCACCTCCTGCACCGCCACGGCGGGCAGGAACTTGAGGAAGAGCAGGAAGAGCAGGCTGAAGAAGCAGATGGTCCCGAAGAAGAGCGACAGGTCGACCCACGTCGGCTTGTAGATCGCCCAGCTGGAGGGCAGGAAGTCGCGGTGCAGCGAGATGACCACGATGACGAATCGCTCGCACCACATGCCGACGTTGATGAAGATCGAGGCGACCCACATGACGTATACGTTGGTGCGGCCCCACTTCGACCAGAAGATGCTGGGCACCACGATGTTGCAGAACACCATCAGCCAGAAGATCGGGATGTAGGGATCCTCGGCGGCCGATTTGAAGGGACCGTGCAGGATCCCGCGGCGATTTGCGTATTGGTAGAAGTCGTACGGGTTGCCGCTGTACCAGGAGAGGAAATGCTCCATCAGGTAGCCGTACCCGACGATGAGGCTCGTCGCGAGCATGATCTTGCACATGGCCTCGAGGTGCCGCGCCGTCACCACGTGCTTGAGCTTCAAGAAGCGCCGCGCAGGCACCATCAGCGTCATCACCATCGCGAATCCGCTGAAGACGGCGCCGGCGACGAAGTACGGCGGGAAGATCGTCTCGTGCCAGCCTGGCACCACCGACACGGCGAAGTCGTAGCTCACGATGGTGTGCACCGAGAGCACCAGCGGCGTCGCCAGCCCGGCGAGCAGCAGGTAGGCGATCTTGTAATGGTGCCAGTGCCGCGCGGAGCCCCGCCAACCGAACGAAAGCGTCCCGTAGATGCGGCGCATCCAGCGCGAGGTGGAGCTGTCGCGCAGCGCCGCGAGGTCGGGGATGAGGCCCAGGTACCAGAAGAGCAGCGAGGTGATGAAATAGGTGGAGACGGCGAACACGTCCCACATCAGCGGGCTCTTGAACTGCGGCCAGATCCGGTTCGTGCTCGGGTAGGGGAACAGCCAGTAGATGGCGAACCAGGGCCGCCCGGTGTGCAGCACCGGGAAGATGGCGGCCTGCAGCACCGCGAACAGCGTCATCGCCTCCGCGAACCGGTTGATGCTGGTGCGCCACTTCTGCTGGAACAGGAGCAGGATGGCCGAGATCAGCGTCCCGGCGTGGCCGATCCCGATCCACCAGACGAAATTGATGATCCCGAAGGCCCAGGCGACGGGGATGTTGTTGCCCCACATCCCGATGCCCTTGGCGACGGTCACCACGACGGCGAGCGTGAGCAGGCCGGTGCCCCCGAGGCCCAGCCCGATGAGGAGCAGCCAGCCCTTCCCGGGCTTGCGCCAGACGTAATCGAGCAGGGTCTTGTTGATCGTGCCGTCGTCCTGCTCGCCTTCGAGCAGCGGCAAGGGCTCGAGGGCGCGGCGGGCTTCGAGACGCGCGGCGGCGGAGATGGCCATGGCCTTCAGGTCAGCTCCGGATTGGGATTGCGCACGCGCGCCAGATAGGCCGTGCGCGGGCGGGTGCCGACGTCGTTCAGCACGAAGTAATGGCGCTCGTCGCCGTGGCGCCTGGTCACCTCGTGCGACTTGTCGTGCAGGTTGCCGAAGACGATGGCGTGCGCCGGGCAGGCCTGCTGGCAGGCCGTCTGGACCTCCTTCTCGGCGATGGGGCGCTCCTGCACGCGCGAGTCGATCCGGGCGCGCTCGATGCGCTGCACGCAATACGTGCACTTCTCCATGACGCCGCGGCTGCGCACGGTGACGTCGGGGTTGTTGCGCAGCTTCTCGACGTCGTCCTGGTTGTACGTGTAGTTGAAGAAGTTGAACCGCCGCACCTTGTACGGGCAGTTGTTCGAGCAGTACCGGGTGCCGATGCAGCGGTTGTAGACCATCTCGTTGAGCCCCTCGTCCGAGTGGACGGTGGCGTTCACCGGGCACACGTACTCGCAGGGCGCCGTCTCGCAGTGCACGCACAGCATCGGCTGCGTGACCGCGCGAGGCTCCTCCTCGGTCCCCGAGAAGTAGCGGTCGAGGCGCAGCCAATGCATCTCGCGCGACTTCTCCACGTTCCCCTTGCCCACCACCGGGACGTTGTTCTCCGACTGGCAGGCGACCATGCACGCGCTGCAGCCCGTGCACCGCGCAAGGTCGATGGCCATGCCCCACTTGTAGGCGACCTTCGAGTAGTCCCATGGCGTATGCATGGTCGCGACGGGGGCGCGACCCTCTTCGATGCGCTCGCGGCCGTGTCCCTCGTAATCGCGCAAGTCCATGTCGAGCGCCGGGTCGCGGCCCTCCATCGACCAGTGCTCCTGCGTGATGGCCAGCGAATGGCGCCGCCCGAGCCTGGTGACGGTCAGCCCGCTGCCGCCCCATGGCGCGCTGGCGCGGCGGAGCTGCGCTATGTCGAAGCCGACGCCGGCGGCGCTCTGCTCGCCGCCCCGCCGCCCGTATCCCAGGGCGACCGTCACGGCGCCGTCGGCGTGCCCCGGCACCACCAGCATTGCCGCTTGGACCGGCGGGCCGTGCAGGCCGAGGTCCACCAGGTCGTGCGTCTTGACGCCCAGCTCGCGCGCCGTCGCAGGGCTCACCAGCGCCGCGTTGTCCCAGGTCAGCTTGGTGACCGGGTCGGGAGTCTCCTGCAGCCAGACGTTGTTCGCGAATCGGCCGTCGTAGAGCCTGTAGTCCGGGACCACGTTGAGCTCCAGCCCGGGCGCGGGAGTCTCGAGGCGCGCGGCCTGGGCGGCCGCCGCCACCGCGTCGGCGCGCACCTGCGGCGACTCCGCCGGGCTCGCCGACCCGCGGATGAATCCGTCGGAGATCCATTTCTCCCAGGCTTCGTCCGCATCGGCGCGGGCGGCGCGCCAGTGCTCGCGGAGCTGCGCGTAGGTCGATTTGTCGCCTTCGCCGAGGAACGCGGAGAGCACTTGCGCCTCGCTGACGCCGTTGAAGAGCGGCTGCACGAGCGGCTGGAGGAACGTCACCGTGCCGTCGTGGGCGCGCGCGTCGCCCCACTCCTCGAGCGGGTGCGTGGCGGGGACGAACCAGGCGCAGCGCTGCGCCGTCTCGTCCTGGTACAGGCCCCGGTAGATGGAATTCGGGACGGCGTCGATGGCGTTGGCGAGGTTCAGCTCGTACGGAGCGGTGTGGATCGGATTCGCGGCGGTGACGACGAGGGTATCCACCGCGCCGGAGCGGATCTCCGCGGCCAGCTCCCGGAGGCCGTCCGCTCCCGTCTCGGTATCGTGCAGCACGGGTTTCTGCTGGCGCGCTGCCTCTGTTCCCAGGGACGAGTTGATCGCGTGCGCCAGCGCGTGCACCAGGGCGGGGCTGCGCGGACCGACCATGACGACGCCTTGACGGCCCGCGCGACGCAGATCGGATGCCAGCGCGTCGACGAACCGCTGCTGCGCGGGCGCGAGGCGAGCCTTGCCGCCGAGCGGCGCGAAGGCGGCGAGCGCCCCGCCCGCGGAGCCGAGCCTGGCGGCCAGCGCGATCGCGACGGGCAGGAGCTGCGAGGGCCGGATGCGCAACCGGTGGTCGGCGTTCATCCCCGTGACGGAGAGCGCGCATTCCACCGCGTAGAGGCGGTTCATCTCCGGGCCGGGCTCGCGCTTGTCCGCCCAGCCGCGCAGGAAGGGGATCGAGCCGGGCCAAGGATGGAGCGGGTCTGCTTCGAGGCAGGCGATGACGCGCGCCTTGGAGAGATCGAAGCGGGTCTCCAATGCGGCGCCGAACGCCAGCCGGGCGCCGCGCATGGCCTCGTCCTCGGATACCGCGGTGTAGCTGCGGAAGCGCGCATTGGGGAAGAGCTTCTGGATGCGTCCGCGCAGGTCGCCGATGAGCGGCGAGGAGCCGGGCTCGAGCAGGAAGCGCAAGCCCGCCCCGCCGTCCTTCGCGCGCAGCGCGTTGGCGCGAGCATGCTGAGCAGCGAGGAACTCGCGCCAGGAGCGCGGCCGGTTCTTCTCCTGCAGCACCGCCGCGCGATTCGGGTCGTAGAGCTGCAGGATGGAAGCCTGCTCGAACAAGCCGGTCGCGCCCAGGCTGGCGGGATGCTCGGGGTTGCCCTCCACCTTCGTGGGGCGTCCCTCGAAGGCGGTCACCAGGAGCCCGGTGGCCCGGCCTCCCACCGTGGACGCGGTCGCGTAATGGAGCGGGCGGCCGGGAACGACGTCCTCGGGCGAGCGCGTATACGGCAGGATCTGCTCCGCGGGAAGCTTGAGACATCCGGCCGCTCCCGCGAACGCCATCGACGCGCCGAGCAGCTGGACGAACTCGCGCCGCGACGTGCCGCCGATCTCCGAGGCGCCCGGTGGAAGCTCGCCCGACGGGACGAGGCCGCGTTCCCGCTCTTCGAGGCTTCGCCACTGCGCGCGCGGCTCCGCAGACTCTTCCCGGCGAGGTGCGAGGATGGGCAGCTTCAGCGATGGCATGTCGTGCAGCTCGTTCGAGTGGCTACGTGGTATTCCGTCTTGAGCCGCTCGCCCATCGCGAGCTGCTCCTTCTCGCCGCCGGCGGTGAAGGTCATGCTGGTGACCTCCTCACGCGGCCGCAGGAACCGCTCCGGATTGCGGTGGCAGTCCAGGCACCAGCCCATGGTCAGCGGCGCCCACTTCTCCACTTGCGCCATCTGATCGATGCGGCCGTGGCACGTGACGCAACCCACGCCCTGCTTCACGTGGATCGAATGGTTGAAGTAGACGAAGTGCGGCAGCTTGTTGACCTTGTTCCAGACGATGGGCCGGTCGGAGAAGAAGCTCTCCCGGACGGGCGCGAGCTTGGGGCTCTTGTTCCAGATCTGCGAGTGGCAGTTCAGGCACACCGAGGTGGAAGGGACGCTGGCGAAGCTCGATTTCTCCACGCTGCCGTGGCAGTAGCGGCAGTCGATCCCTTCGTCGCCGACGTGGTGGCGGTGATCGAATTGCACCGGCTGATCGATCGGATCCTGCTGCTGCGTGTACAGCGGGCTACGGACGTAGATCATCGGTCCGGCGATGAGCCCGCCCCCGAAGAGCACCGCGAGCCCGAAGAGCGCCAGGCGGAAGGCGGTGTTCGTCCAGGGCTTGAAGAGAGCGCTCATTCGTCCGTGCAGGGAAAGCGAGGGAACGATCTGCTTCTCGGAGAGGGCGACGTCAACTACCCGGTGGTTGCCGCGGCAGACAAGCTTTCGTCGCGTAGTGCGGCGTAGCGTCGCAAGTCTCGCCGCCGTTCGAGCGCGGGGACTCATCGTATCCAGCCATCCGCGACGCCTTCTTGGCAAGCGGCCGCACTGCGTCTGTCCGGCAGCGCGCAGTTGCGATGCGTACCCTCGTTCACGGGAGACATCGCGATGGCTCAGACGGTCGGCGAATACCTGGTGCAGCGGCTGCGCAGTTGGGACGTGAAGCGGGTGTTCGGCTATCCCGGCGACGGCATCAACGGGATCATGGCCGGGTTCGAAAAGCTCGGCGGCGAGGATCCCCGGTTCGTGCAGGTGCGGCACGAAGAGATGGCGGCTTTCATGGCGTGCGCGCACGCCAAGTTCACCGGAGAGCCGGGGGTCTGCCTGGCGACCTCAGGGCCGGGGGCCATCCATCTGCTCAACGGCTTGTACGACGCCTCGATGGATCACCAGCCGGTGGTCGCCATCGTCGGGCAGGCGGCGACTACGGCGATGGGCGGCGACTACCAGCAGGAAGTGGATCTACAAGCGCTCTTCAAGGACGTCGCCCACAACTACGTCACCACCGTCATGAGCGTCAGCGCGATCCGGCACGCGATCGATCGCGCCTTCCGCATCGCGCTCGCGGAGCGCTGCGTGACGTGCGTGATCGTTCCCAAGGACCTCCAGGAGGAGCCGGTCGAGCCGCCGATGGAGGCGCACAACACCATCCACTCGAGCGCGGGCTGGTCGAGCCCGCGGGTGGTGCCGTACGAGCCGGATCTGCAGCGCGCCGCCGAGGTGCTCAACCAAGGCGAGAAGGTGGCGATGCTGATCGGCGCCGGGGCCATGCGCGCCGCCGACGAAGTGCTGCAGGTCGCCGATACGCTCGGAGCGGGCGTCGCCAAGGCGCTC
>JBJMQJ010000302.1:0-5801 GCA_045802765.1 Myxococcales bacterium | reverse complement strand
CGGGGGGACGCCGAGCAGCAGCACCAGCGCGGGCGTGAGCAGCGCGCCGGCGCCCATCGAGGTCAGGCCGACGAGCAAACCCACTCCGGCTCCGACGAGCGCGGCCTCGGGGCCGAAGAGGGGGGCGGCTGCTGGGAGAGCGACGAACGGGACGGCCATGGTCAAACGCTCCTCGGGACTGCGGGGGGTGCGGACGCGGAGATCCGCCGGACCCGGGAGGGGGCGTTTGGCCTAGGCTGTCAGGAACTCGTCCGCCTCAGGCGCGCCCGCACACCCGGTACTCGACCGGGCGGCGACAACAGGCGCACTTGCAGGAGGCGAGAGCCACGATTCGGCAAGTCCTAGCGGGGTCTTCCTGCGATGTCAAGCGAGCCTTCGCCGACCGTTGCGCCAAGCTGGCGAACCTGCTAGAAAACCCCGCCCCGCTCAGGGAAGGTCCGGCGCGGGGCCCGTCGTTCCAGCAAGTCCGCAGCACCCACTACGCACACCTCCCGATCCGGGCAGGGTTCCCCCCTGGGGCCTGCCGTGGGCGCGACGGAGGTGGAGGAGAAAAAACGATGTCCGAGAACGTCCAGACGACCGCTCCCACCGAATCGCCGCCCGCGGCCATGCAGCAGGCCATGCAGCCCGCGCAGGGCATCACCATGCGCCAGCTGCTCGAGGCGGGCGTGCACTTCGGCCACCAGACCAAGCGCTGGAACCCGAAGATGAAGCCGTACATCTTCGGCGCCCGCAACGGCATCTACATCGTCGACCTGCAGAAGACGGTCCGCCTCGCGCGCGAGGCGTTCAAGTTCGTCAGCGACGTCTGCTCGCGCGGCGGCAGCGTGCTCTTCGTGGGCACCAAGAAGCAGGCGCAGGACGCCGTGGTCGAGGAGGCGACGCGCTCCGGCCAGTTCTACGTGGTGAACCGCTGGCTGGGCGGCACGCTGACCAACTTCAAGACGATCAAGAGCGGCATCGATCGCCTGAAGACGCTGGAGAAGATGGCCGGCGACGGCACCTTCGAGAAGCTGCCGAAGAAGGAAGTGGCGATCCTCCAGAACGAGATGGACAAGCTGAAGAAGAACCTGGGCGGCATCCAGGAGATGTCCAGGTTGCCCGGCTGCCTGTTCGTGATCGATCCCAAGAAGGAGCACATCGCGGTGCACGAGGCGATGCGCCTCGGCATTCCCATCGTCGCGCTGGTGGACACGAACTGCGACCCCGAGGGGATCGACTACGTGATCCCGGGGAACGACGACGCCATCCGCTCCATCCGGCTGTTCTGCAGCAAGATCGGGGACGCGGCGATCGAGGGGAGGGCGCGGTACCAGGCGCACGGTGGCGGGCAGGAGGCGCAGGCGGCGGAGGGCGAAGCGGCCGAGGATCGCGACTCCGCCAGCGAGCGGCGCGGCAAGCGCGGCGGCGGTCGGGGCATGGGACGCGGCGGGCCTCGCGGCGCCCGGCCGGTCGTTTCGCGCGAGGGTGGACCAGAGGTCGAGGTGGTCCGCAAGCCGCAGCTCGGCGGTGGTGACGGCGAGGTGGCCGCAGCGCCTGCCGAGGAAAAGCCGGAGGCGTAAGCGAGATGGGCGAGATCACGTCGGCGATGGTGAAGGAACTGCGCGAGAAGACCGGCGCGGGGATGATGGACTGCAAGAAGGCGCTGCAGGAAGCCAGTGGCGACCTGGAGAAGGCGGTCGACTGGCTGCGCAAGAAGGGGCTGGCGACGGCGCAGAAGAAGGCCGGGCGCTCGGCGACCGAGGGCGCGGTGGGCTCGTACATCCACATGGGCGGAAAGGTCGGCGTGCTGGTCGAGGTGAACTGCGAGACGGACTTCACGGCGCGGAACGAGAAGTTCCAGGCGCTGGTGAAGGACCTCGCGATGCACATCGCCTGGGGGAATCCTCGGTGGGTACGTCGCGAGGACGTGCCGGCGGACGTCATCGATCGGGAGAAGAGCGTCCATCGCGCCCAGCTCGTCGAGCAGGGCAAGCCCGAGGGAATGATCGACAAGATCCTCCCCGGCAAGCTCGACCGGTTCTTCAAGGACATGGGCGGGTGCCTGCTCGAGCAGCCCTTCTTCAAGGATCCCGAGGGCAAGCGGACGGTGCTGGACGAGATCAACGCGGCCATCGCCGTGATCGGCGAGAACATCCAGGTGCGCCGCTTCACCCGCTACGCCCTGGGCGAAGGCCTCGAGAAGGAGACGAAGGACTTCGCGGCCGAGGTCTCGGCGGCGGTGGGCAAGGCGTAAGGCGTGTCCGCGCTCGGCAAGAAGCTCTTGCTCAAGCCGGGCATGAAGGTGGCGCTGGTCGGCGAGCCCGCGGACCAGCGCGCGCTCTACCAGGGAATCGAGGCGAGCTCGCGGACGCCGGACGCCGTGGTGCTGTACGCCGCCACCGCCAAGGATCTCGCCGCCGCGCTGCCCGTCGCGCGCAAGCGGCTCGCGGCCGATGGGCGCCTGTGGATCGCGTATCCGAAAGCGAAGAAGCTCGGCACCGACCTGAACCGCGACTCCCTCTGGAAGCTGATGGAGCCGGAAGGTTTGCAGGGCGTCCGCCTGGTGTCGCTCGACGACACCTGGTCTGCCATGATGTTCCGCAAGGCATGACGACGCTTCGCGGCGAGGCGCAGGAGTTCTTCCGGGGCTTGCGGGACCGGATCTGCGCTCGGCTCGAGGAGCTGGACGGCGGCAAGTTCAAGCGCACCAAGTGGGAACGCCCCGGCGGCGGCGGCGGCGAGATGAGCGAGCTGCGCGGCGAAGTGTTCGAGAAGGCCGGCTGCAACTTCTCGGCGGTGTGGGGCGACAAGTACCCGGCGTCGGTCGATCAGCCGTCCCCATCTCCGTCCCCGTCCGCCTCGCCCTCGCCCCCGACCTCGCCCTCGACCTGGACCCCGACCCGCGAGGAAGACGCCCGCCTCGGGATTCGTCCCCCCACTCCGGCCGAGCTCGCGGGCAAACCCTTCTTCGCCACTGGCGTCTCCCTCGTCCTCCACCCTCGCAATCCCTTCGTTCCCGTCGTGCACCTGAACGTCCGCTACCTGGAGGCAGGCGACGTCTCCTGGTTCGGCGGCGGAACGGACCTCACTCCCTGCCGCGAGTTCGTCGAGGACACGCGCCACTTCCACCGCGTGCTGCAGAAGGTCTGCAACGCGCACGGTCCCGGCCTCTACGACCGCTTCTCCCGCTGGGCGAAGGAGTACTTCTTCATCGGCCACCGCGGCAGCGAGCGTGGCGTGGGCGGCATCTTCTTCGACTACCTGCGCGGCGAGGAGCGCTGGTCCTTCGTCCGCGACGTGGGCGACGCCTTCCTGCCCGCATATGCTCCGCTGGTCGAGCGCCGCCGCGCGACCCCGTACTCCGACGAGGACCGCGCCCAGCAGCTCCGCTGGCGCGGACGGTACGTGGAGTTCAACCTGATCTACGATCGGGGAACGCTCTTCGGGCTGCGCACGGGCGGCAACGTCGAGGCGATCTTCATGAGCCTCCCGCCGCTCGTCGCCTGGTGATCAGGGGCCGGCTTCGAGGATCTTCCGTTCGGCAGCCGTAAGCCGATCGAGCAGCGTCGCGTCCGATTCCACCAGACCGTGCGCGTCGGCGAGATCCGGGAGTCTCTTCGACCGCCGCCTTGCAGGGTCCGACCCAGCGCGAAGCTTCTCGCGGAGGAGGTCGAACTTTCCGATCACTCGCAGCTTGACGGACTCAATGCTGATTTCCTCGGCGTGGGAAATCGCGCCGGCGAGCGACGCGTCATCGGTGAACTGCACCGGAGTCTCTTCCGGGCCGATCCAGTTCTCGGAATTCGCGAACGTCATCCGGAAGCCGGCTCGGCGCAGGCGCTCGCGCGGGATCTGATCTCGGGCGAGCACCGCCAGGTCGATGTCGATGGTGGTTCGCGGATCCGATTGGTGAATCTGCAATGCCACCCCGCCGATCACGGCATACTGCACGCCGGCTTCGGCCAGAACGCGCGCGAGCTCGATCAACGCAGCTCTCTTGGAGCCTTCCATTTCGCCCCTCAGCAGCCGCCAGCGGCGATCCAGCTCGAAGGCGATCTCCAACTTCGATCGCATCCGCGCATTCTAACGCGCGGCGCGCAGAATTGCCTCGACCGAGGCGTCCACGTCCGCCTCGGTGGTGCTCCAACCCGAGACCGACAGCCGCATGGCGTGCATGCCGTGCCAGTTCGTTCCACCGACCCAGCAAGTCCCGTCCCGCTGGACCCGCGCGATCACCTCGCGCGTCTTGTCGTCGGACTCGCCGAACCGGACCAGCGCCTGGTTCAGCACCACCTCGTTCAGCACGCGGACGCCCGGCGCGGCGGCGAGCGCGGATGCCATCCGGGCGGCCAGCGCGCAGCAGCGGTCGACCAGCTCCGAAACGCCTGCTCGTCCGAGGGTGCGCAGGGCGACGTAGACGGGTAGCGCCCGGCCGCGGCGCGATGCTTCCGGCACCCACTCGAACGGGTTGCGCTCCGGTCCCGAAGCGTTGGTCAGGTACGCCGCGCTGGCGGTGGTCGCCGCCCGGTGCGCCCGCGGATGGGCGGTGATCGCGATGCCGCAGTCGTAGGGCACGTTCAGCCACTTGTGCCCGTCGGTCGCCCACGAGTCCGCCCCGTGCGCGCCCGCGAGCAGCACGCGGCGGCGCGGGCTCGCCGCCGCCCACAGCCCGAAGGCGCCGTCGACGTGCACCCAGGCATCCACTGCGTGCGCCGCCTCGACGATCTCGCGCACCGGATCGAACGCGCCGCTGTTCACGTTGCCCGCTTGCGCGCAGACGATGGTGGGTGTGCCGCTCCGCGCCGCGAGCGTGCGCCGGAGCGCGGCCGCGATCATGCGTCCCTGCGCGTCGGCCTCGACGAGCTCGACGCGCGCCGTGCCGAATCCGAGCATGCGCAGCGCGGCGAACACGCTGATGTGCGCCTCCGCTCCGGCGACGACCCGCAGCGGCGGCGCGCCAAGAAGGCCGTCGCGCTCCACGTCCCATCCGGCGCGCCGGTAGACCTCGTTCCGCGCAGCGAGCAGGCAGGTGAAGTTGGCGGTCTGCCCTCCGGTGACGAACCCGACGCTGCACTCCTGCGGCAGCCCGAGCAGCTCGAGTATCCACCCGATCGCCACTTCTTCCGCCGCGGCCCCGGCGGGAGAGAGCGCGTTCAGCGAGACGTTCTGGTTCCAGGCCGAGGCGAGCCAATCGGTTGCCATGGCGGCCGGCAGTCCGGCGCCGGTTACGAACCCGAAGTACCGTGGGCCTGCGCTCGCGACGAGCCCGGGGTCCATGGCGCGCGCGAACCGGTCGAGGCTCGCGAGCGGATCCTCCCCGCGCTCCGGCAGAGGTCCGCCGAGCGCCGCGACGAGCTCCTCGCGGGTCGCCCGCGCGCCGACGGGCCTCTCCGGAAGGGATTCGAGGTACTCGGTCGCGAGCTGCGCGGCGCGACGGAAAAGCTCTCGGTGCACGGTTGCCTCCGACGGGGACGGCAGAGTACAACAACCCGGCCTCATGCCGGACCCGATCGACCTCGCGCCGCTGATCGATCACACGGTGCTCGGGCCCGACGCGACGACCGACGACGTGGCGAAGGCATCCGCGGAAGCGCGCAAGTACGGATTCGCGGCCGTCTGCGTGCGGGTCGAGAACGTCGCGTTCGCCGCGCGCCTGCTGGCGGGCTGCCGCACGCTTCCCATCGCGGTCGTCGATTTCCCGCGCGGCACCTCCCGGACGCGCGCGAAGCTGGACGAGGCGCGCACGGCGCTTGGCGCCGGCGCGCAAGAGCTCGACATGGTGGTGGACCTCGCCGCGCTGCGCGGACGCGATTACGCGG
>JBJMQJ010000301.1:0-9600 GCA_045802765.1 Myxococcales bacterium | reverse complement strand
GCAATTCGCACGGCGAAAATCCTGGGATCTTGCATGGTGCAATGCGCTCGGGTCGTGCCGCGGCGGCGGAACTCGTGGATGAGACGGCACGGGGGATGCAGTGCCCGGGGCATGCTCGACCTCCTCCTCGTCCTCGCCACGGTCGGCTTCTTCGCGGCCTCTTGGGGATACGTGCGCTTCTGCGAGCGCGTTGGCGGTGCTCCGTGAGCTTCGAATACGCCATCGGTCTTGCGGTCGCGGTCCTGCTCGGGGTGTACCTCACCTACGCGCTGCTTGTTCCGGAGCGGTTCCAGCCATGACGGCCATCGGCTGGGCGCAGATCGCCCTCTACTTCGTGCTGCTGCTCGCGATCACGAAGCCGCTCGGCGCATACATGTTCCGCGTCTTCGAAGGAGATCGGCAACCGCTGCCGGCGGTGTTCGGCCGGCTGGAGCGTTTCCTCTACCGCGTCTGCGGCGTCGACCCCGCTCGCGAGCAGCCCTGGACTCTGTACGCATTCTCGGTGCTCGCCTTCAGCCTCTTCGGTCTTCTCGTCACGTATGCAATCGAGCGCGTCCAGCACTGGTTGCCGCTCAACCCGCAGAACCTGGGGGCCGTAGAGCCTGCGCTCGCATTCAACACGGCCGCAAGCTTCGCCACCAATACGAACTGGCAGGCGTACTCGCCCGAGACGACGATGAGCTACCTGTCCCAGATGGCGGGTCTCGCCTGGCACAACTTCACCTCGGCCGCGGCGGGCCTCGCCATCGCGCTCGCGCTCGCCCGAGGATTCACCCGCAAGGGCGGCAGCACGGGCAGAAGGACCATCGGCAACTTCTGGGTCGATCTGATCCGCTCGATCGTCTACGTCCTGCTTCCCGTCTGCGTCGTCTATGCGCTCTTCCTCGTCTCGCAAGGCGTCCTGCAGAACCTCACGCCGTACCGCGAGGTGGTGACGCTGGATGGCTCGAAGCAAGTGCTCGCCATGGGACCGGTCGCCTCGCAGGAGGCGATCAAGATGCTCGGCATCAACGGCGGCGGCTTCTTCAACGCGAACAGCGCCCACCCGTTCGAAAACCCGACACCCCTGACGAATTTCGTCCAGATGCTCTCCATCTTCGCGCTGCCAGCCGGGCTCACCTACACGTACGGCCGGATGGCCCGCGACCAGCGCCAGGGATGGGCGCTGTTCTCCGCCATGGCGGCGCTCTGCCTCGCCGGTGTGCTCTGCGTCTACGCGGCGGAGTCGCGCGGCAATCCGGCCCTGCGAGGGCTTCCCGGCCTCGATCAATCGGCGGGAAACCTCGAGGGGAAGGAGACGCGGTTCGGCCAGGCCGCCTCGGCGCTCTTCGCGACAGTCACCACCGACGCGTCCTGCGGCGCGGTCAACGCGATGCTCGACAGCTTCACGCCGCTGGGCGGCCTCGTTCCTCTCGTCAATATCCAGCTCGGCGAGGTGATCTTCGGCGGCGTCGGGGCGGGACTCTACGGAATCCTCATGTTCGTGGTGCTCACCGTCTTCATCGCCGGCCTGATGGTGGGCCGCACGCCCGAATATCTGGGGAAGAAGATCGAGGCGCGAGAGATGAAGCTCGCCATGCTCTACGTGCTCATCTTCCCCCTGCTCATCCTCGGGTTCAGCGGCTGGGCAGCCGTCGCGCCGTACGGGACCTCGTCGATCGCAAACGCAGGTCCGCACGGCCTGTCGGAGATCCTCTACGCGTTCTCGAGCGGCGCGGGAAACAACGGATCTGCGTTCCCGGGGCTCAACGCCAACACGCGCTTCTGGAACGTCGCTTTGGGCTTCGACATGCTCGCCGGTCGGTTCCTCATGATGGTTCCGGTGCTCGCGATCGCCGGTTCCATGGTGGGCAAGAAAGTGGTCCCAGCCGGACCCGGGACGTTCCCGACCAACGGCGCGCTGTTCGCGGCGCTGCTCGTCGCGGTGATCGCGATCGTGGGCGCGCTGACGTTCTTCCCGGCGCTCTCGCTGGGGCCGCTCGCGGAGCACTTCGCCGCGCGCGCGGGGAGGCTGTTCTGATGGCCAAGGCGAAGCAGCTCTCGCTCTTCGATCCGGCGATCCTGCGCTCCGCGACCGTCCAGAGCTTCCGCAAGCTCGCTCCGCACCACGTCATCACGAATCCGGTCATGTTCGTGGTGGAAATCGGGAGCGCGCTCACCACTGCCGTGTGGCTACGCGACGTGCTCGCTCCGGCGCCGGGCGCGGCCCCGCGGTGGTTCACCCTGGCCGTCTCTCTGTGGCTGTGGTTCACGGTGCTCTTCGCCAACTTCGCCGAGGCGGTCGCGGAAGGCCGAGGCAAGGCGCAAGCGGACACGCTGCGCAGGATGCGCCAGGAGACGATCGCGCGGAAGATCCGGACCTGGCCGCCGCCCCCGGACGTCATCCCCATCGCAAACGAAGAGATGTTCCCTGCCTCGCGCCTGAAGAAGGGCGACCTGGTCGTGATCGAGGCGAACCAGCTCATACCCGGCGACGGCGAAGTCATCGAGGGGATCGCCTCGGTCGACGAGTCGGCCATCACCGGCGAGTCCGCGCCCGTCATCCGGGAGAGCGGCGGCGACCGGTCCGCGGTCACCGGCGGCACGAAGGTGCTCTCCGACCGCATCGTCGTGCGCATCACTTCCAATCCGGGCGAATCGTTCCTGGACAGGATGATCGCGCTGGTCGAAGGGGCGGCGCGGCAGAAGACCCCGAACGAGATCGCGCTGCACATCCTCCTCGTCGGGCTCACCATCGTCTTCCTCTTCGCCTGCGTCACGCTGGTGCCGCTCGGTCTCTATTCGGGGATCCGCCTCGGCGCGACCGCCGTGGTGGCGCTGCTCGTGTGCCTGATTCCCACCACCATCGGCGGCCTGCTCTCCGCCATCGGCATCGCCGGGATGGACCGGCTCCTGCGCAAGAACGTGCTGGCGATGAGCGGACGCGCCGTCGAGGCCGCCGGCGACGTGGACACGCTCCTGCTCGACAAGACCGGGACGATCACGCTGGGAAACCGGATGGCGACCGATCTCCTCGCGGCCCGCGGCGTCGCGGTTTCCGATCTGGCCGACGCCGCGCAGCTTGCGAGCTTGGCCGACGAGACACCCGAGGGGCGCTCGATCATGGTCCTTCTCAAGGAGCGGCACGGCCTGCGCGGGCGTGAGACGAAGGGCATCGCGACCTTCATCCCGTTCTCGGCGCACACGCGGATGAGCGGATGCGATCTGGGAGACCGTCGGGTCCGCAAGGGCGCCGTCGACGCGGTCTCCGCGCATGTCCGGTCGCTCGGTGGGTCCGTGCCGGACGAGGTCGTCCAGGCCGCGTGGCGGATCGGCGATTCGGGTGGAACTCCGCTGGCCGTATCCGACGGAGCGCGGCTGCTCGGCCTGATCCATCTGAAGGACATGGTGAAGGGTGGCATCTCGGAGCGATTCGCGCGCTTCCGCGCGATGGGGATCCGCACGGTGATGATCACGGGGGACAACCCGCGCACCGCCGCGGCGATCGCCAAGGAGTCCGGCGTCGACGACTACCTCGCGGAAGCGACGCCAGAGGCCAAGATGCGCCTCATCAAGGAGGAGCAGGCGAAGGGGAAGCTCGTTGCCATGACCGGCGACGGCACCAACGACGCGCCGGCGCTGGCGCAGGCGGACGTCGGCGTCGCGATGAACACCGGAACGCAGGCGGCGAAGGAGGCGGGCAACATGGTCGACCTCGACTCGGATCCGACCAAGCTGCTGGAGGTGGTCGAGGTCGGCAAGCAGCTCCTGATGACGCGAGGAACGCTGACGACGTTCTCGATCGCGAACGACGTCGCCAAGTATTTCGCCATCCTGCCGGCGCTCTTCGTCGGCGCGTTTCCCGAGCTGGCGCCGCTCGACGTCATGCACCTCGCCTCGCCGTACAGCGCCATCCTCTCGGCGGTCATCTTCAACGCCGTCATCATCGTCCTGCTCATCCCGCTGGCGCTACGCGGCGTGCGGTATCGCCCGCTTGGCGCCGCGGCGTTGCTTCGCCGGTCCCTGCTCGTCTACGGCGTCGGCGGCATCGTGGCGCCGTTCGTGGGCATCAAGGCGATCGACCTCGGCCTGGCCGCGGCAGGCATTCTCTAGGAGCTGACGATGATCACCCGCGAGCTGCACATCTCGATCCGCGCCACGGTCGCAACGCTCGTGCTCACCGGCCTTGTGTACCCACTCGCCACGACAGGCGTTGCGTTGTTGCTGTTTCCGGCGCGGGCGCGGGGAACCCTCGTCGCCGATGGATTCGGCCGGACCGTCGGCAGCGAGCTGATCGCGCAACCGTTCGCCAGCCCCGGGTACCTGCACCCGCGCCCGTCCGCAGCCGGCGAGAAGGGATACGACGCGGCCTCGTCCGGCGGCTCGAACCTGGGTCCCACGTCCAAGGCGCTGCGCGACCGCGTCGCCAAGGAGCTGCAGCGGCTGGTCGACGAGAACCCCGACACGTCCGCGCCGGTGCCGGCCGAGCTCGTGACCGCGTCGGGGAGCGGTCTCGACCCCCACCTGTCTCCCGAGGCGGCGCTCTGGCAGGCGCCGCGATTGGCGCGCGCTCGCGGAGTGGCGGAGGAACGCGTCCGCGCGGTCATCGAGGCGAACATCGAGCGCCGCGACCTCCTGCTCCTGGGTGAGCCGCGGGTGAACGTCCTGCTCGCCAACCTGGCGCTCGACCGGCAATTCGGGCGACCGCCGCTGGCGCACCGATGAGCGGCGCATCCGAGCGGGGACGCTTTTCACCGGCGGCCCTAAGACCCCGGCTGCTTCCTCGCCGCGGCGATCGCTGGGATGATGGACTACCGCTCGTCGATCGTCGATGCAGCTGACGGTCATGCCGGGCGTCGAGGAGGACGATGGTGAGCCAAGGCGGCACCGCACAGCCGGCGGGCATCTCCGCGCCGACGCCGCCCGCGACGCGCGTGCTCATCGTCGACGACGAGCGCAACATCCGCAAGACGCTGTCGGTCTGCCTGCAGGGTCTGGGCTGCCAGGTGACGGAGAGCGGGTCGTCGATCTCCGCGCTGGAGGCGATCGCTCGCTCTCCGTTCGACGTCGCGTTCGTCGACCTTCGCCTCGGCCGCGAGGACGGCCTCGATCTGTTGCCCAAGCTTCTCGCCGAACGTCCGGGTCTGGACGTCATCATGATCACCGCCTACGCCGCGGTCGACTCCGCGGTCGAGGCGATGAAGCGCGGGGCGAAGGACTATCTGCCCAAGCCGTTCACGCCAGCCCAGATTCGCAAGGTCATCGAGTCGGCGCGGGCGCGGCGCGAGTTGGAACGGCGCCTGCTCGATCTCGAGGAGCGCCTGGCGGATGCGGCGCCGGAAGTGTCCCTGGAGACTTCCAGCGCGGCGATGCGGAGCGCGATGGAGATCGTCGCGAGAGCGGCGTCCCACGACGTCCCGGTCTTGCTGCGCGGGGAGAGCGGCACCGGAAAGAGCGTCCTCGCGCGCGCTCTCCACCAGATGAGCCTCCGGAGGGACCGCCCGTTCAGCGTGGTCAACTGCCCCGCGCTCAGCGAGGAGCTGCTCGCGAGCGAGATGTTCGGCCACGTCAAGGGGGCCTTCACCGGAGCGATGCGGGACCACGCCGGGCGCGTCGAGGCCGCCGAGGGCGGCACGCTCTTCCTCGACGAGGTCGGCGAGATCCCGCCCGCCATCCAGGCAAAGCTGTTGCGCTTCCTGCAAGACAAGCAGTTCGAGCGGGTCGGCGAAACGCGCACCCGTGTCTCCGACGTGCGCATCGTCGCAGCGACGAACCGCGACCTCGAGGCTGCCATGCGCCAGGGCCAGTTTCGCGAGGACCTCTTGTTCCGCCTGAACGTGATCGAATTGACGGTGCCGCCGCTGCGCGATCGGCGCGACGAGATCCTCCCGCTCGCGCGCCGATTCCTCGCCTTCTTCTCGCGCGCCGCCCGCAGGGTGCCGCCCGAGCTGTCGCCGGAAGCGGAGCGCGCGCTGCTCGAGTACCCCTGGCCCGGCAACGTCCGCGAGCTGCGCAACGCGATCGAGAGGGCGGTCATCCTCTCTCCGGGGGAGCGTCTCGCGCCCGAAGCGTTTCCCGAGCGCATCGCGCACCACGGGACCGATGCGCCCGTCCTCGGCGGCGATTTCAGCGTCGACTCGGTGGAGCGGGAGCACATCCTGCGGGTGCTCAGCCGCAGCAAGACGCAGGAGGAAGCGGCGCGGATCCTGGGCCTCGACGCGTCCACGCTGTGGCGCAAGCGACGGAAGTACGAGGACGGATAGGGCGCATGGACGCTCCGGAGCGCAAGACCACCGCTTCTCGGCGGCCAGAAGACTTCCTCGAGCTGGTCGAGCGCGCGCGCCGCGGGCGGCTCAAGCTGTACGTCGGTTTCGCGGCCGGCGTGGGCAAGACCTACCGCATGCTCGAGGAGGCCCACGACCTGCGCCGCCGCGGGGTCGACGTCGTCGTCGCTTTCATAGAGCCGCACGGCCGCGCGGAGACGGAGGCCCTCGTCGACGGCCTGGAAGTCGTGCCACGCCTCCGCGTCGAGTACCGCGGCGTGGGAGTCGAGGAGATGGACGTCGACGCGGCGATGCGGCGCAGGCCACAGGTGGCGGTCGTCGACGAGATCCCGCACACGAATGCCCCCGGCGCCCGCAACCGCAAGCGCTACCAGGACGTGCTGGCGCTGCTCGACGCCGGCATCAACGTGATCGGCGCGCTGAACGTGCAGCACCTCGAGTCGCTGAACGACCTCATCGAGCGCGCGACGAGCGTGGCCGTTCGCGAGACGGTGCCGGACAGCTTCCTCAAGCAAGCCGACCAGGTGGTGAACCTCGATCTCGCCGTCGAGGATCTTCAAGAGAGGCTACGCTCCGGGAAGATCTATGGGGCCGACAAGATCCCCTGGGCGCTCGAGAACTTCTTCAAGGACCAGAACCTCGCCACGCTGCGCGAGCTGGCTTTGCGCGAGGTGGCCGAGAGCCTCGATCGCGCCGGCGCGGCCAGACGCGACCCGGAGGTGAAAGCAGCCGGACGGGTGATGGTCTGCCTCGCGTCGAACCCGCCGCGCGCGAAGACGCTCCTGGCGCGCGGTTCACGCATGGCGGGGCGGCTGAACACCGACTGGTACGTCGTCTACGTGGAGACTCCGGAAGAGGCGCCGCACCTGATCGATGCCGAGGCGCAGCGGCACCTGCTCGCCAACGTCGACAAGGCGAAGGAGCTGGGCGCCGAGGTCGTGCGGCTCAAGGCAATCGATCCGGCGGGGGCATTGCTGGATTTCGCGCGCACACACGGCGTGGCGCACGTCATCGTGGGACGATCGCTCCAGCCGTGGTGGAAGCAGGTCCTGCGCGGGTCCGTGGTGACGCGCCTGCTGCGCGAGGCCGACGAGCTCGACTTGCACGTTGTGTCCTTCCTCGACCAGGAGGGCCGCGCATGACGCTGCGCACCAGGCTGCTCCTCGCGCAGCTCCCGCTCGCCGCGGGCCTTGCCCTGCTCGGGTTCGTGGCGCTGCGCACGCTCGACGCGCTCGGCCGGAGCTCGCAGCGCATCCTGCAGGACAACTACCGGAGCGTCCTCGCCGCGCAGCGCATGAAGGACGCGCTCGAGCGGGTGGACAGCGCCGCCTTGTTCCGGGCGGCGGGGCAGCCGGAAAGGGCCGACTCGCAGGCCGCTGCCAACATCGCGAAGTTCAACGAGGAGCTCTCTATCCAAGAGCACAACATCACCGAGCCGGGCGAGGCGCAGGCGACGCACGCGCTGCGCGCCGCCTCGGACGACTACCTCGCGAGGCACGAGCGGTACCGCACGCTCCACGACGAGGGCGACCTGCGGCGCCGCTACTTCGCCCAGATGGAGCCGGGCTTCTCGCGCGTGAAGGCGGCCGCCGAGCGCATCCTCGAGCTGAACCAGGACGCGATCGTGCGCAAGAGCGACGAGGTGCGCCGGCTCGGCGAGAGCAATCGCTCCTTGCTCGTCCTCTCCACCGTCGCGGCCTTCGCGCTCGCGCTATTCGCATCGGTCTGGCTGACCCGTCGCGCCTTGCGGCCGCTGCAGCGCCTGACGCTTGCCGTTCGCAGCATCGGCGAAGGCAACCTCGATGCGCGGGCGGCGTTGCGCGGCGAGGACGAGATCGCGCAGGTCGGCCGCGAGCTGGACCTGATGGCGGACAAGCTTCGCGAATACCGGAGCAGCTCGCTGGGCGAGCTGCTCCAGGCGCAGCAGGCGTCGCAGGCGGCCATCGACAGCTTGCCGGACCCCGTGCTCGTCCTCTCCGTCGACGGGCGCGTCCTGAACGTGAACCAGGCGGCCGAGACGGTGCTCCAGATCGCCGCCGGCGCCGAGCCCCTCGCGCGCATGCCGCCCGAGATTCGCGAGGCGATCGAGAAGGTGCGGACGCACGTCGTCGGCGGCCGGGGCGCGTATGCTCCGCGCGGCCTGGAGGAAGCCGTCCGCGTGCCCGCGGAGGGAGGCGACCGCGCCCTGTTGCCCCGCGCCACGCCGCTCTATTCCGAGCAGGGCGGCGTCGTCGGCGCCACCATCGTTTTGCAGGACGTGACCCGCCTTCTGCGCTTCGACGAGCTGAAGAACGACCTGGTCGCCACCGTCGCGCACGAATTCCGGACGCCGCTCACCTCGCTGCGCATGGCGATCCACATCCTCGTCGAAGGCACGGTAGGTTCGCTCACGGACCGGCAGGCGGATCTCCTCTATGCAGCGCGAGAAGACTGCGAGCGGTTGCAGGGGATCGTCGACGATCTCCTCGATCTGTCTCGCATCCAGGCGGGGAAGGTCGAGGTCTCGCTGACGTCGATCTCCGCGAAGTCGGTGGTGGACGCCGCGGTCGCCGCCAAGTCGGACGCGGCGCGCGACGCGGGCGTCCGCCTGGAAGAGAAGCTCGGCGAACCCGTCCTGCCGGTGCTGGTCGATCCCGATCGGATCGGGCTGGTCTTCGACAACCTCATCGGCAACGCGATCCGGCATAGCCCGCCGGGCGGAAGGATAGAGATCCGGGCGCGACCCGACGACGAGCGCGTCCGCTTCGAGGTGCAGGACCAGGGACCCGGGATTCCTCCCGAGTACCGCCAGCGCGTCTTCGAGAAGTTCTTCCGGGTGCCTGGCACGAAGGGAGAGGGCATCGGGCTCGGGCTCTACATCTCGCACGAGATCGTCTCGGCGCACGGTGGCGACATGGGCCTCGACACGACGGCCGGGAAGGGGAGCCGCTTCTGGTTCACCCTGCGCGTCCCCGGCCGCGCGTGAGCGAACCTGCCGTGGCCCATGATACCGATCCGGTCGAGTGACTCGATGAGCCGATCGGGGGTAGCCTCGATGAAGCGTTGCCTGTGCCTCGTGTGCCTCGCTGCCTGCACCGCGGCGAGCAACGTCCGGCGCGAACCCGCGGCTGACGTTGCACCCACCGGAAGGTTGCGCGCCGCGATCAACTTCGGGAATCCCGTGCTGGCGCAAAGAGACGAGGCGACCGCCGAGCCGCGCGGGGTCTCGGTGGATCTGGCGCGCGAACTGGGCCGCCGGCTGGGGGTGCCCGTCGACCTCGTCGGCTACGACGCCGCCGGCAAGGTGGTCGAGGCGGTCAAGAGCGGCGCGTGGGACGTCGCGTTCCTGGCGGTCGAT
>JBJMQJ010000300.1:0-4774 GCA_045802765.1 Myxococcales bacterium | reverse complement strand
ACGCATCGCGCGACGGCGCGGCGGGGCGCACGCATCGGATGCGCGCTGGACCGTGGCCTGGCTTTCGTACCGCCGCGGCCTTTCCGACGCCGCGGAGCGTTTCGCCGAGTTCACCGCCAGCGCCGATTCAGATGGGCAGCGCGCACAGGGGCTGTATTGGCAATCGCGTGTCGCGGAGCCGCGCGCGGCGGGCGTGTTCCTGCGCCGGGTGGTGGAGATCGATCCGCTCGGGTACTACGGCCTGCTTGCGCGGCAACGGCTCGGCCAGGTCGATCCCGACCCGCCCCCCTTCCCGCCCGCGCCGCCGCCGCCCCACCCCGACCCGCTCCCCGCGCGGCTCGCCCTCGCCGCGGAGCTCTTCCGGCTCGGGCTCCTCGCCGAGGCGGGCGCCGAGGCTGACCGGTTCGTGCGCCAGCGTCCGGCCCAGGCCGCGCTGGCGCTGCCGGTCTACGAGCGCGCGCAGCGCTACGATCGGTCCCTCGCGCTGGCGCAATCGCTGCTCGGGTGGAGGACGCCGCGGCCCGACGCCGATCCGGCGCTTCTCGAAGGCGCGTATCCGGCCGCCTACGCCCCGCAGGTGGGATCGAGCGCCGCGCGGGCGCGCGTCGATCCGTACCTCCTGCTGGCGGTCGCGCGCCGCGAAAGCCTGTTCAAGCCCGACACGCGCAGCGCCGCGGGCGCCGTGGGGCTCATGCAGCTCCTGCCCGCCACCGCGCGCCGCGCCGCCATCGTGCTCGGGCGGCCCGCGCCGAGCGACGCGGACATGGCCGAGCCGCGGACCGCGATCGACCTCGGCGCCTGGTACCTCTCGGAGCTGCTCGGTCGCTTCGGCGATCCCGCCATCGCGGCGGCGGCCTACAACGCGGGCCCACGGGTCGCCGCGCCGTGGGCGACGCGGAGCGCGGGACAGCCGCTCGATCGTTGGGTCGAGGAGATCCCCTATCGCGAGACGCGCAGCTACGTGAAGGTGGTCCTCGGCGCCTGGAGCGCGTACCGCATCCTCGCCGGCGGCTCGGCCCCCGCCCTCTCCGACGCGGTCCCCACCCCCAAACCCGGCGCCGCCTTCTAACCAAAAACGATTGCACCACGGAGCACACGGAGCAGGTGGGGTCGTCATGTCTGCTCCCAACGCCGCTCACGAGATCGAACCGGATCTCCGTGCTCTGCGTGTGCTCCGTGGTGCAATTGGCGGGGCCTTAGAGGAGTTGTTGCTGGGGGTTGGAGTGGAGGGCGGTGAGGATCTCCTCGCCGTATTGCTGGAGTCGGAAAGGATCCATTCCTTCGACGCGGCCCAGCTCCTCCAGGGTGCGCGGCGCGCCGCGCGCCACGGCCATCAGAACGGCGTTGGGAGCGATCACCTGCACCTCCACCTTGCGCGCATCGGCGCGCTCCTTCCGCCACTTCCGCAGCTTCTCGTAGCGCTCCTCGACCTCGGGATCGGGCCCCCCCCGGCGCCAAGGAGGACCGCGCTCGGGGCGCGGCCGCGGCGGCGGCGCTCCGGCCTGTCCAGCGCGGACCGCCTCGAGGATTTCCGCCGCCAGCCGCCGCAACACGGCCGCCTGCGCGCCGGGGATGCGCAGCACCTCCTCCTCCGTGCGCGGCTGGCGCCGCGCCACCTCCGCGAGCAGCAAGTCCGAGAGCACCTTGAAGGGCGGCCGGTTCACCTCGCGCGCGCGGCGGTCGCGCAGGAGGTACATCTCGCGCAGCACGCCGCGGCCCCGGCCGTCCAGCGTGCGCGCGGCCTTCATCTTCTGCCAGCCCTCGGGGTCGAACTGGCGCGGCCGCGACTCCTTGGCCGTGAGACGCGCGAACTCCGCTTCCGCCTCGGAGAGGAGTCCGCGCTCGACGAGCCTCGCTGCCAGCCGTTCGCGCAGCGCGAGGAGGTGCTGCACGTCGGCGAACGCATACGCGACCTGCTCGGGGCTCAGCGGTCGCCGCCCCCAATCGCTGCGCTGCTGGTCCTCGGTGAGCAGAACGCCCAGCTCGTCTTGCAAAAGGTTGCCCAGCCCGACCCGCTCGATGCCGAGCACCTTCGCGGCGGCATGGGTGTCGAAGATGCGCCCCAGCGTGACGCCCCACTCGCGCTTCAAGCACATCACGTCGTACTCGGCTGCATGGAGCACGACTTCTCGCGCTGGGTCGGCGAGAAGGGGGATCAGCGGACCCAACCCGACGACCAGTACGTCGACGGCGAAGTCGGCCTGCGGCGTCGCGATCTGCACCAGGCAGACCTGTTCGTTGTACGCGTGGAAACCGTTGGACTCGGTGTCCAGCGCGACGCGCGGCTCGGCGCTGACCGCCTTCGCGGCGCGCGCGAGGCCCTCCTCGTCCGCGACCATCACCTGCTGGCGCATTCCGCCGCGAGGCTCTACCACGGCCGCGGCGGAGCGGTGCCCGGATCCGGGCGGCGACGGCGAGCCGCTCAATCCAAGCGACCCCGGGACTCGATCTCGCGCAGGATGGGACGGAAGCGGCCGCGCACCTTGAGCAGGCGCAGGTCGTGGGCGAGGCCGGTCGCGGACCGGTAGAAAAGGACGGCCTCCGGCGGCGGCTTGATCGTCAAGACCAGGCGCGGATTGGACTGCATCAGGCGCCGCACGTCCTGCACCATCGGGTCCTGTCCGAAGTCGTAGGGATCGTCCGTCTCGATGGGGCGCTCGACGATGTCGGCGAGCTTCTGGCAGAAGCGGTGCGCCTCCTCCACGTCGTCTCCGAGGAAACGAAATCCCGCGCGCTCGAGCAGAGGACCCACCTGCATGGCCCGCTTTCCCTGCGCGTTCGCCTCGAGGAAGGTCCGGTAGGTGGCCGCGAACGGCTCGGAGAGCAGCTTGGTCGCGCCGAAGTCGAGAACCCCCAGGCGGCCGTCGGACAGGACGAGGAAGTTGCCCGGATGCGGGTCGGCATGGATGCGTCGCGCGGCATAGAACGGTCCCCAGATGGCGAACGCGAGCAGGCGGCCGACGCGGTAGCGCTCCTCCTCGGAAGGATTCGATTCCATCACCTCGAGCAGATGCGGGCCGCGCAGCCGCGTCATGCAGAGCACGCGGAGCGAGGACAATTCGGGAACCACTTCCGGGACGACCAGCTCGGGGAACCCGCGCGCGGCGGCGGCGTAGGCGCGGCACTGCTCGGCCTCCTGCAGGTAATCGAGCTCGCGCAGGAGCGACGAGCGCACCTCCTCGTAGTACGGACGCCCGTCGAGCGCCTCCCCGGTGAGGGAGAGCCCGCGGACCAGCACGGCCGCGTTGGCGAGGTCGCTCTCCAGAGCGCGATCGACGCCTGGGTACTGGACCTTCACGACGACGTCGCGGCCGTCGTGTAGCCGCGCCCCGTGCACCTGGCCGAGCGAAGCCGCCGCGAGCGGATCGCGCTCGAACGCCGCGAAGAGATCGTCGGGATCCCTGCCCAGCTCCGAGCGCACCACCTCGGCCACCTGGTCGAACGACATCCGCTGCGGGGCTTGCGCGAGCAGCTTCGCGACGATGCGGCGGGCCTCGGCAGGCAGCGCGTCGGGATCCATCGCCAGCGCTTGACCCAACTTGAGCGCCGCGCCCTTCAGCTCCCCGAGCGTCCCCAGGATGCGCTCGGCGGCCTTGCGCAGGTCGGGGCTCGCCTCCCCGCCCAGTTTACGGCGTGCCTGCTGCGCGAGCAGATCGCCGGTGGTGCGCGCGGTGAGGTAGGCCAGCCGGCTCAGCCGCCGCAGCCGGCCGGTCTGCACGTGATCGTCGTCAGGCACCAGCATCAGGGTAACTGCGGAGGGGCGGCGCCGCATGCGCCGGCCTGCGCTGGAGCCGCGGAACGCCGCGTGCACCCTTCCGTGGTATGGGGCTGCGCCCATGGCGGACGGGACGCGGGCCCCACCGGGCGCGGCGAGCGCCTTCGCGGCGTACCTTGCCCTGTGGGTGGGCTACCTGGCGATCGGCCAGGCAACGCAGCAGCGCGACATCATCGCGGGCTTGTGGGTGACCGAGATCCTGGCCATCGCCTTGCCTGCCGTCCTCGCCATCCGGCTCGCAGCCCTTCCCGCGCGACCGTTCCTCGGGCTGCGCGCGCCGAGGCCCGCTCACCTCGCCGCCGCCATCCTGCTCGCGGTGGCGAATCAGCCGGTGGTGTCCTTCGTGACCTGGGCCTCGCGCGCGCTGTCTCCGGAGCCGTGGGTGAGGGAGTTCGACTCGCTCCAGCGCGCCCTCGATCTGTTCTTCTCCCAGCAAGCGCTGCCCATGGTGATCACCGTCGCCGTGGCGGCGCCGCTCGGCGAAGAGCTGTTCTTCCGCGGGTACGCGGTCCCGGCGTTCGCGCGCAGCTGGGGGCCGCTCGCGGCCTGCATCGCCACCGGCGCGATGTTTTCCTTGCTGCACGGGAACAAGATCGGATTCGCGGGGCTGTGGGAGATCGGCGTCCTCCTCGCCGTGCTGCGCTTGTGGAGCGGCTCGTTGTGGCCTTCCATCTTGTGCCACGCGACGAACAACGGCGTCGCGGGTGCGGCGTTCCTCCTGGGCTGGGAGGATCCGGACATCCCGCCACCAGCGTGGCTCCTCGCGCTGGGCGCCGTGCTGCTCGCCGCCGGAATTGCGCTGGTTCCGCGCGCGCTCCGGCGCGCGGCGCCCACGCAGCCGGAGGCGCCGCCCGTGGACGCGGGCTCCGGTTTCTCCAACGCGCTGGCGCTCGAGGCCATCTGGGTGGCTGGAGTGGTCCTCGGGATCGCGCAGTTTCGCCATCTGATGCCGGACATGCCGATGGTCGTCTGGCTGGGCCTGAGCGCGGCGGCGGTGGT
>JBJMQJ010000299.1:0-8025 GCA_045802765.1 Myxococcales bacterium | reverse complement strand
GGCCGCCGTGCGCCGCGCGGCGGCACGCGCCCACCAGCGCCGGAGCGCGAGTCTGCAAGCTCGCGCCCGGCCCCCGGACGCCGGGGGGCGCTTTCCGGCGAGCGCGGCGAACCGCCGCCGGGCTCCGACCCGGCCGTGCCACCTCGAAACGAGCCGCTGCTCTTGGGCATCGCGCCAGCCCAGGTGCAGGGCGCCGACCCGGTCTTTGCAGAGGCGATCCGCCGCGCGCAGGCGTTGGCCCCCGGTGGGAACATGCTCGCCGCAAGCGACGCGGGCGGCGATCGCCACGTGTTCGCGCTGGTGCGGGTGCCCGGTCCGCCCGAGGGCGGCGTCCTCGCGGCGCAGCTCGACCTGGTCGGCCTGGCTGCCGAGATCCCCCGGCTGGCCGCGGCGCGGTTCCCGCGCGAGTCAGCCACCTTCCGCCTCTTGCCGCCCAGCGAGCGCGGCGGGGCGACCATCGCCGCGTTGCGCCGGCTCCTCAACGAGGTCGCGCCGCCGGACCGCACGACGGTCGTGGCACGGCTCCCGCTGCAGCCGCCGCTGGACGGGTTCACGCTCGCGGCGGAGATCTCCGGAGACGACCCTGCCGCGAGCCTCGCGTTCCGCAACCGCAGCTGGTACATCGCGGCGCTCGCGCTGCTCTACACCGGCATCGGCGTCGGGTTCGGCCTCACCATCCGGGAGATGCGCCGCGCCTACAAGCTGTCGCGCCTGAAGACCGACTTCGTGGCCAACATCTCGCACGAGCTGCGCACGCCGCTCACCAGCGTGCGCCTCTTCGCCGAGACGCTCAAGCAGGGCCGCGCCCAGGGCCCGCGCGAGGTGCAGGAGTGCCTCGATCTCCTCACCAAGGAAACGCAGCGGCTCTCCAGCCTGGTGGAGAAGCTGCTCGACTGGTCCCGCCTGGAGAGCGGCCGCAAGCTCTTGCGGCGCGAGCCCACCGAAGTGCCGGCGCTGCTCGCGCACGTCGCCGACGTCTTCAAGGCGCAGCAGCTGGGCGCCACCTACGAGACGCACATCGAGCCCGACCTGCCCAAGGTGTCCCTCGACCGCGACGCGATGGCCCAGGTGGTGCTCAACCTGCTGCACAACGCGGTCAAGTTCACCGGGCCCGACAAGCAGATCCGGCTGCGCGCGCGCCGGCGGGACGGCGGGGTGGCCATCGAGGTGGAGGACAACGGCATCGGCGTCCGCGAGAAGGATCGCAAGCGCATCTTCGAGCGGTTCTACCGCGGCGACGATCTCCTCTCCCGCCGCACGGAGGGCACCGGCCTGGGCCTCGCGATCGCAAAGCGCCTCGTCGAGGCGCACGGCGGCCGCATCGACGTGGAGGGCCGCCCGGGCAGCGGCTCCGTCTTCCGCGTCCAACTCCCCGCGTCGGCGTAGAGCTCGTGCTCGGAACTCACCATCCAAGGCCCGTGCGCTCGAGCTCAGCAGAGCGTGCCGAGAGTCAGCGTCCGAGGAGTTGACGACCTCGGTCTCCCTCGCCTTTCACGGAGGGTAGAGCGCAGGGGCGCTGAAGGATGTCCGCTCGCGTGCAGGAACGGCACTGCCGCAAAACCGCCGCTTCGACTCCTAACGCACCGCGTCCCGCCCCGGAATGGGACGCGATGCGTCGACGCCCTGCGGTGATTGTTGTGAATGTGACATTTAGTTCAGCCGGCTGAACCACATCGCGACGCCTTGGGTTCGAACCACGCCGTGCAATGACATACGCCGTAGCGGTTGCTCCTTGCGGTCGACGCGGGCGTCCCCCTGAAAAGCAATCGAGACAAGCCCGCCTTGTCCTCGGGTGTGGAGTGCACTCGATCTCGCCGCTTCCTCTGCGTGGCACGATTCCGCGGACGAGATCGGCTCGACGATTGCCGCCTCGCCGGCGCGGTGTCCGGACTGCGAGAACAATGACGCCGTCCTTTCGATGTGCGGTAGAAACCCGGGCGTGGCACGGGTGCTGGTCATCGAGGACGATCGCGCCATCGCGCTCGGGCTGCGCCTCAACCTGCGCCGCGAAGGGCACGACGTGGTGCTGGCGCACGAGGGCGAAGGCGGGTTCGCCGAGGCGCAGAAGCCCGACGTCGACCTCGTCATCCTCGACGTCATGCTCCCCGGGCGGAACGGGTACGAGCTGCTCAAGGAGCTGCGGCGGCGCGCGGTGCAGACGCCGGTCCTCATGCTCACCGCCAAAGGGATGGAAGGCGACAAGATCCTCGGCCTGAAGCTCGGCGCGGACGACTACCTCGCGAAGCCGTTCGGGCTCGGCGAGCTGCTGGCGCGCGTGGAGGCGCTCTTGCGCCGCCGGCCGCCGCGCGACGACCGCGCCGCGGACCGCGTCAAGTTCGGCGAGATCGAGGCCGACCTGGGCGCGCAGACGGTCGCGCGCAACGGGACGCCCGTCGAGGTGACCCCGCAGGAATTCAAGGTGCTGCGGCTCTTCCTCCAGTCGGGCGGGCGCGCTCTCAGCCGCGACGACATCCTCGCCCGCTGCTGGGGCGCGGAGTACGAGGGCACGCCGCGCACCGTGGACAACTTCGTCCGCTCCCTGCGAGTCAAGCTGGAGCGCGACCCCGAGCAGCCGCGCCACTTCCTCACCGTGCGCGGCCACGGCTACCGCTTCGAAAGGTGAATCCACGCCAATGCGCATCCTGAACACCGACCTACCGGGGGTCCTCCTCGTCGAGCCCGACGTGTTCCGCGACGGCCGCGGCTACTTCCTGGAGACGTTCCACGAGCGCAAGTACCGCGAGGCGGGGATCCCGCACTCCTTCGTCCAGGACAACCAGTCCCGCTCGATCCGCGGCACGCTGCGCGGTCTGCACGCGCAGCTCCGGAAGCAGCAGGGCAAGCTGGTCCGGGCGCTGCAAGGGGAGATCTTCGACGTCGCCGTCGACATCCGTCCGGGCTCGCCCACCTTCGGCAAGTGGACCGGGACGAAACTGTCCGGCGACGACTTCCGCCAGCTGTTCATCCCGCCCGGTTTCGCCCACGGCTTCTGCGTCCTCAGCGAGACTGCCGAGGTCGCCTACAAGTGCACCGACTTCTACGATCGCGCCGACGAGATCGGCCTGCGCTGGAACGACCCCGCGGTCGGCATCGCCTGGCCCATCCGCGATCCTCTGCTCTCGCAGAAGGACGCCGAGCTCCCGACCCTCGCCGAGCTGCGCTCCCGCCTTGGGAAATGAGCTTCGCTACCCCGCCTCGGGGAAGAACTTCCCGCCGCGGCGCGCCATCTCCGCCAGCATCGGGGCGGGAGTGAACCGTACGCCGAACCGGTCCTGGTACGCCGAGAGTCGCTCCACCACGCGGGCGGCGCCCAGCGAGTCGGCGTAGCGGAACGGGCCACCGCGGAAGGGAGGCCACCCGAGGCCGAACACGGCGCCGATGTCGCCGTCGCGGGCGGAGCGGACGATCTTCTCCCCCAGGCAGTGCGCCGCCTCGTTGACCATCTGCAGGGCGCAGCGCTCGGCGATCTCCTCGCGCGGAGGCGAGCTGCGCTTCTGCCCGCCGGGGAGCAGGTCGTAGACGGTGCGGTCGACCTCCTTGTGCCCCTTCTCCTTGCCTTCGCCGTAGAGATAGAAGCCCTTCTTGGCCTTGCGGCCGAGGCGGCCGTCGTTGGCCACCTTCTCGAATCCTTCCGGCGGCTTCATCCGCTCGCCGAACGCCTCCGACATGATGTGCGCGACCTTGCCGCCCACGTCGATGCCCACTTCGTCGAGGAGCTGCATCGGGCCGACCGGGAATCCGAACTCGACCAGCGCCGCGTCGACGTCCTCGACGGCGGCTCCGTCGACCAGCAGGTACGACGCCTCGTTCATGTACGGCGCCAGGATCCGGCTGGTGTAGAAGCCGACCCCGTCGTTCACCACGATGACCGTCTTGCCGATGCGCTTCCCCAGCGCGACCGCCGTCGCGACGGCCTGCGGGCCGGTCCGGGGTGCCCGCACCACCTCGAGCAGCGGCATCTTGTCGACGGGCGAGAAGAAGTGCATGCCGACCACACCGTCGGGCCGCCCCGCGGGCTCGGCGATCCGGCCGATGGGGAGGGAAGACGTGTTGGACGCGAAGAGCGCGGAGGGCGCCTCCCGCTCGGCCTCGCGGAGCGTGTCCTGCTTGAGCTTCAGATCCTCGAACACCGCTTCGACGACCACGTCGCACGTCTTGAAGCCGGACCAGTCGGTAGTCGCGGTGACGAGCGCCATCTTCTCCTCGCGCTCGGCGCGGGCAAGGCGCCGCCGCTTGACGCGCTCGTCGAAGATGCCCGCGATCTGCCGCAGCCCGCGCCCGAGCGCGGCGTCGTCCCTGTCCCGGAGGCGCACCGCGATGCCCGCGTCGGCGGTCACCGCGGCAATGCCCGCGCCCATCAGGCCGGCGCCGACCATCCCGACCTTCGAGACGCGCGCAGGCTTCACGGAAGGATCGTCCACTCCCGTGTCCTTCTTCAGCGCGGTCGTCGCGAAGAAGATCTGCACCAGGTTCCGCGACACTTCGCTGACCACCAGCTCGCCGAAGCGCTCCGCCTCGGCGCGAAGGCCCGCCGCAATCCCGTCCTCGATGCCGATGCGGACCGCCTCCAGCGCCTTCTCCGGCGCCGGGTAGTGCCCGCGTGTCTTCTTCAAGAGCGCCCTGCGCGCCTGCTGGAAGAGGATACGCCGGCCGATGGGATTCTCCTCCAGCGCCACCGCCTGCAGCACCTCGCGGTCGGCGATCTGCCTCAGATGGACCCGCGACCGGTCGGGCCGCAGCTCGCCGGACGCCAGCTCCGCCGCGCGCCTGCGCGCGACCTCCAGAAGGATCGCCCGGGGCACCACCTCGTCGACCAGGCCGAGCCGCCGCGCCTTCGACGGGCGCACCGATTTCCCGGTGAGGATCAAGTCGAGCGCCTCGGCGATTCCGATGAGCCGCGGCAGGCGTTGCGTCCCACCCGCGCCGGGGATGAGCCCGAGCTGCACCTCGGGTTGTCCGAGCTGCGTCCTCCGATCGTCGGTGGCGATGCGGTAGCTGCACGCGAGCGCCACCTCGAGGCCGCCGCCCAGCGCCGCGCCGTGGATCGCCGCCACGATGGGCTTGCGCTTGCCCAGCTCCTCCAGCCCCGCCATCGCCGCCTGCCCGCCGCGGGCGAGCTCGGCGGCCTCCTCGCGCGTCGTCAGCCGCTGCAGCATCTGCACGTCCGCGCCGGCGATGAACCCTTCCGGCTTGCCGCTGGTGAAGACGAGCGAGGTGATCGCCGGATCCTCGGCGGCGTGGCGCAGCAGGTCCGTAAGCTCGCCCTGGAAATCCGCGCGCAACGTGTTGACCGGCTCGCCGGGGACGTCCATCAGCACGACGCCCACGCCCTCGCCGGGCGTCTCCAGGCGGAAGGTCTTGGCGGCCATGGCTACTCCCGGGTGAGGATGCAGGCCCCGCCGAGGCCGCCGGCGGCGCAGATGGAGACGAGCGCGGTCCCGAGCCCGCGCACCGACATTTCGCGCAGAGCCTGGTGCACCAGCCGGGCGCCGGTGGCGCCGAACGGATGGCCGACTGCGATCGACCCGCCGTTCGGGTTGATCTTCTCCTCGGGCGGCTCGCCGATCGGCTCGCCTCCCCCGAGGTGCTCCTCGGCGAACTTCTTCGACCCCCACGCCTGGAGGTTGGAAAGGACCTGCGCCGCGAACGCCTCGTGGATCTCGAACAAGTCGATGTCCGGCACCCGCATGCCCGCCCGGCGCAGCACCTTCGGGACCGCGAACGCCGGCGCCTGCAGGAGCTGCCAGGCCGGATCGACGGCCGCGTAGGCGTACTCCTCGAGGAACCCGAGCGGCTTCATGCCCAGCGCACGCGCTTTCTCCTCGGCCATGACCACCAGGGCCGCCGACCCGTCGGTCAGCGGGGACGAGTTGCCCGCCGTCACGCTGCCGTACTTCTTGTCGAAGACGGGCTTCAGGTTCGCGTAGGCCTCGAGGCGCGAGTCCTTGCGGACGACGTTGTCCTCCACGACCACTTCCTCGAAGCGTGGCGGAACCAGGACGCGCATCACCTCCTTGCGGAAGGTGCCGTCCTCCCAGGCGCGCGCCGCGCGCGTGTGCGAGCGGTGCGCCCAGGCGTCCTGCGCCTCGCGCGAGATGCCGTTCTCCTTCGCCATCTTCTCGGCGCTCTCGCCCATCGAGAGGCCCGTCGAGTACTCGGCGATGGCCGGCGGAACCGGCAGGAGGTCGCGAGGGGAGATCTCCCGGAACGCCTTCAGCTTGTCGACCAGCGTCTTCCCCTTGGCGGCGGCCACGACGGCCTGCGCGACCGGGCGCGAATAGGTGATGGGCACGTCGCTCATCGCCTCGGCGCCGCCGACGACCGCCACGTCCACCTCGCCGGCGGCGATGGCGTCCGCTGCGGTGGTCAGCGCTTGCAGGCTGGTCGCGCACGCCCGCGCCACCGAGTGCGCCTCGATCGTCTTGGGGAGCCCGGCGGCGAGCCCCACCTCGCGCGCGATGTTCGGCCACTGCACGATGGGGATGACCACGCCGAAGACGATCTGGTCGATCTCCTTCGCATCCAGCTCGCACCGCTGCACGAGCTCGGAGACGGCGATCCGCCCCAGGTCGAGCGCGGTCAGCCCCTTGAAGGAAGTGCCGGACTTCACGAACGGGGTGCGCAGGCCGGCGACGATGGCCGCGCGGCGGCCGGGCCTTGTTGCCATGGGGCCTCCGGGGTGGGGTGCGCAGGAATAAGCGTCTCGACGCAGCGGGTCAAGCCATCCGTCCGACGTGCTCCCCGGGTAACGGCGCGGATGGCGGTCAGCGCCGCCCCTTCGGCGATGGCCCGCAGCAACGCGAGCAAGCGACGCCCACCAGCGCGGGCGCGAAACCGGGCGCCGCGCTCTACAGGCGATCAATTAGCCGGCGCACCAGCGGATTGCTCCTCGCGCATCTCGAGGAGGTACTCCCACGACCAGATGCCGGAGTTGTGGCCGTCGCTCCAGTCGACGCGCACGGCGTACCGGCCGACCGGCTCCAGGTTCTCCGCGCGCACGTCGGCCTTCACCTGCGCCTCGCCCACGGTGCGCTGGCCGCTCCATTCGTCGACGCAGCCCGCGCACGGGCAGCGAGCGCGCAGCCACCTCGGCGGGAAGCGGCTCTCCTTCCCGTCATCCCAGCGCAAATGCACGCCGCCGTCGGGAGAAACGGCCACGTCGGTCGGGCGCACCTTTGCCGTGTGCGGCTTGATCTTGTCGAGGAGGCCCATGGTTCTTGTGACAATATCCCACCCCATGCTCCGCAGCGAGCGGTTGTTCCAGGCGGTGGCGCTGCCGTACGAGCTGGTGACGCGGCACCCCGTCTGGGAGCGCGACTGCGCGCGGATGGCATCCGAGCTGCCGCCGGGCTGCCGGCGGGCGCTCGACTTGGGATGCGGCCCGGGAAATTCGGCCACGCACCTGCGCGGTGCGGTGGCCGAGGTGCTCGGGGTCGACCACGCGCCAGCCATGCTGCGGCGGGCGCACAGGCGCGATCCGCATCTGCTGCTGGTCCGCGGCGACGCGCGCGGCCTGCCTGTGCGCGACCGCAGCGTCGATGCCGTCACCTTTCACAGCGTCCTCTACCTCTTGCCCGATCGGGCCGCCGCCCTGCGCGAGGCCGCCCGCGTGCTGCGGCCCGGCGGCCGCGCGATCCTGCTCGAGCCGCGCGGTGGCACGCGCGCGACCGCCCGAGGTCTCGTCCGCGCCTTGGCGCGCCCCGGCTGGGCGATGACCGCCTTGCTCTGGCGGGCGATGAGCGGCTTCTACGGCCGGTTCACCGCCGACGAGCTGCGCGTCCTTCTGGAGGCGGCCGGCCTGCGCGTGCTCAAGCTGGACGAAGCGCTGGACGGGCTCGGTCTCCTGGCCGTCGCCGAGCGGCCGGCATGAAGCTGATCCACTTCTCCGACGTCCACGTGCAACTCCGCGATTGGCGGAAGCGGCCACTGAAAGAGCTGGGGCCGCTGCGCGCGCTCGCGACGGTCGAGCTGTGGAAGGGCCGAGGGCGCGAGTACGACCGGGCCGAGGACGCGGTGCGCGCGCTC
>JBJMQJ010000298.1:0-6605 GCA_045802765.1 Myxococcales bacterium | reverse complement strand
TGGTGGATTCCGAGACCCCCGCCTTGCGCGCGAGCTCCGCCTTCGCCATCAACTGCTGCTCCCGGAACCGCTGGACGTTGTTCACGCGCCCTGACCTCCCGATCGCTTCGTCCCGCATCGATCCATGGACCGACGGGTAGGCGTCAAGGAACTAGCCCGCATTGACGGCGCATTGACGGGTCACTTCGGCGTCACTTCACCCGCAGTGGGGCGCTACGGCAACGACTTGGGGGTAGGAAACGGTAACCAAATACGAACGGTGGTAAGGGGGCAGCGGTACCGCAGACCGGGAGCGCTACCGTACGAGGTTCGACCGATGGCGGGATTCGACGTCGAGGTCGAGAATCGACGTCGAGGTTCGAGGTTCGACTGCGAGGGTCGAGTTTCGAGGGTCGAGGGTCGACTGCGAGTTTCGAGTTTCGAGGTTCGACTGCGACTTTCGAGTTTCGAGGTTTGACTGCGAGGGTCGAGTTTCGAGGTTCGACTGCGAGTTTCGAGTTTCGAGGTTCGACTGCGAGTTTCGAGTTTCGAGGTCGAATGCGAGTTTCGAGGTTCGAGGTTCGAGTGCGAGTTTCGATGTGGGCTTCGAGCTTCGCGTAGGGGTTTGATCTGAAGGATCCGAGGACGCCAGTGCTTTCCTTGCCGACCGATGAAAGCAACGACGGTGCTCTCCTCCCTTTTCAACGGCTCGACGTGTACAAGGTGGCCCGACAATTTACGGTTGCCGTGAAGCAAGCTGGGATCCGGGACGCGGAGCTGCAGGACCAAGCGATCCGCGCCGCGATTGGCGCCTTTCTGACCTTGGCGGAAGGACTACCGAACAAGGGGTCCGGGCTTCGGCGGAAGTACTTCACGGAATCCAACAACTCACTCCACGAAACCATCGCCGCGGTCGACCTGGCATCGGCGATTGGTGCGCTCGATCCCGCGAGCGCAGCCAGGATCCAGGACCTCGGGCTGCGCTTCCGGAAGATGCTCTACAAACTCCGCACTTGACTCGACGCTCGGAATCGAACCTCGACCCTCGCAATCGAATCTCGAAGCTCGCAGTCGAATCTCGAAGCTCGCAGTCGAACCTCGAACCGCGCAGTCGAATCTCGAATCTCGACCCTCGAATCTCGACCCTCGACGCTCGAATCTCGAACCTCGCAGTCGAATCTCGAACCTCGCAGTCGAACCTCGAACCTCGCAGTCGAATCTCGAACCTCGCAGTCGAACCTCGAAGCTCGACTGTCTACTCCCCGATCCCGTACTCGCGAATCTTGTAGAGCAGCGCCCGGGGGCTCAGCTCGAGCAGCTCGGCGGCTTTGGTGCGGTTCCCTTTGGCCCGCTCCAGCGCCCGCCGGATCAAGTCTGCTTCGAGGACCCTCTGTGCCTTCTTCACCGAGAGGTCTCCCTCCGCGGGCGCCAGCGGCGGGCCGTGGGGAGCGGACGCCGCGCGCAATTCCTCGGGGAACACGTCCGGTTCGATCTCCTCTCCCTCCGAGAGGACCAGGGCGCGCTCGAGCGCGTTCTCCAGCTCGCGCACGTTGCCGGGCCAGCGCCAGGCGACCAGCCGCCGCAGCGCCTCGGCGGAGAGCGGCTTTTCGGGGAGGCCGAGCCGGACCGCGTGCCGGGAGAGGAAGCGCCGGGCGAGCGGCTCGATCTCCTCCGCCCGCTCCCGCAGCGGCGGAAGCCGCAGAGCGACCACGTTGAGGCGGTAGAAGAGGTCTTCGCGAAAGGTCCCGGCCGCCACGGCCTGCGCGAGATCGAGGTGCGTCGCGGCCACGACGCGCACGTCCACCCGCATGGTCCGCGCGTCTCCGACGCGGCGGACCTCGCCCTCCTGCAGGACGCGCAGGAGCGACACCTGGAGGTGCAAAGGCAGATCGCCGATCTCATCGAGGAGCAGCGTCCCGCCGTCGGCTTCCTCGAACAAGCCCCGCTTGGCGCCCGATGCGCCGGTGAAGGCGCCCTTGGCGTGGCCGAACAGCTCGCTCTCGATCAGCTGCTCCGGGATCGCGCCGCAGTTCACCGCCACGAAGGGCCGTTCGGCGCGCGGCGACATCTCGTGGAGCGCGCGCGCGATCAGCTCCTTTCCCGTCCCGCTCTCGCCGGCGATGAGCACGGTGGTCTTCGCGGGCGCGACTTTCTCCACGAGACGGAGCACGTCCTTCATCGCCGCCGACTCGGCGACGATGGCGGAAGCGCCGCGCGAAGCCTCGATCTCCCTGCGCAGCCGCCGGTTTTCCGCCCGCAGCCGCTCGCGCTCCTCCGCCTTGCGCAGGACGAGCAGCACCTCGTCGGGGCGGAACGGCTTGCCCAGGTAGTCGTAGGCGCCCGCCTTCATCGCCTCGAGCGCCAGGTCATGGGAACCGTACGCGCTCATCACGATGACCGTCGTCTCGGGCGCCTGCTGCTGCACCGCCCGCACCAGCGAGAGCCCGTCCATCCCCGGCATGCGCACGTCGGTCACCAGCGCGTCGTAGTCGCGCGCGGCGAGCTCGCGCAACGCGTCCTCGCCGTCCTTCACCGCGCGCACGAAGAATCCCTGCTCCGACAGCAGCACCGCGAGCACGTGCCGGATCGGCTCCTCGTCGTCCGCGATGAGGATCGAGCGCAGCGCCATGGCGAGCAGGGTAGCAGCCGTGCCCGCCGGATCGAAAAGAACGCCCGCTGCCTGCGCGTGCGGCTCCTCCTACGTCCAGGCGGCGAAGTGGAGGATGAAGGAGGTCCCGGTTCCACCGGCGCGCTGCCTTGCGGAGATCGAGCCGCCGAAGCGCTCCATGGTGGCGTGGCAAAGGGCGAGACCGAGCCCGGTCCCCTCCCCCGGACGGGACGTCGTGAAGAACGGCTCGAACAGGCGGGTGGCGGCTTCGGGCGGCAGACCGCGGCCGTCGTCGATCACTTCGACGACGGGAAGCCCGCTCTCCGCTCGCCCCTCCACTGCGACCCTGCGCGCGCCGGCCTTGGCGGAATTGACCAGCAGGTTGAGCAGGACCTGCACCACCGAGTGGTCGTCGCCCCGGGCGCGCGGCAGATCGGCGGGCACGCGCAGCTCCAGCGCGCAGCCCGCCCAGCTCGGTTGCGCCTCGAGCAGGCCGCGCGCGCGCTCCGCGGCGGCGCGCAGGTCGACGGGCTGCAGATCGCGGCCAGGCGGCCTCGCCAGCCCCAGCAGATCGCGGAGGATGCGATCGATGCGCTCCGCCTCGCGCGCCAGCCGCTCGAGATAGTCTGCCGGGTCCTTTCCTTGCCTCAAACGGTCGCGCAGGATGGAAAGGAACCCCAACAGCGCGGTCATCGGGTTCCCCACCTCGTGCGCCACGCCCGCCGCGAGGCGGCCCACGCTGGCCAGCCGCTCGCTCCGCGCGACCTCCGCTCGCGCCGCGCGCAGCTCGCGGTTGCTCGCTCGAAGCTCCTCGATCTGCGACTGCACCCGCGCCCGCTCCTCGCGGAGGCGCAGGTCGAGGCGGTTCACCGCCGGCGCCAGACGGCCGAGCAGATCGCCTCCTTCGGCGAGGAGCGGTCCGCCGGAGGCCGCCTCCGAGACGCGGTCGAGCGCCTCGTCGATACGCCCGAGCGGCGCGACCAGCTGCCGATCGAGGACCCAGGCGACCAGCACGACGAGGAGGAGCATTCCGAGCAGCACGCGGCCGAGCACCGGGCCGACGAGGGTCCGCGCCTGGAAGGCGGCTGGCGCGAGGTCCAGCTCCTGCCGCACCGCGCCTCCGCGCACTTCCTCGCAGGCGACGAGCCGCTCTCCGATCCGCTGCGGCGTCCCGCAGCCCGCGCCTTCCTGCCAGGACAGTCCAGCCGTCGCCAGCGCTCCGGCGAAGCACGCCGGATCGGCGCCGCAGTGGCGCGCGGCCGATTCCGCAACGGATCGCATTCCCGCCCTTGCGCTGGCGACGTGGCGGCGGGTGATCTCGTCCCGCGCCCCGAGCAGCAGCACCACCGCGAGCACCGCGCCGCAGAGCAGGCCAGCTCCCGTCAGCGTCGCCAGCATGCGCAGCCGCAGGCCGGAGCGGCGCGGGCTCATCCGAACAACCTCTCCATCGCGTCGAAGTACCAGCGGTACAACCCGTCGCCGGCCAGCAGCACCTCGAGCGCGGCGAGCGCGAGGAAGGGGCCGAAGGGGACCGCGTGCGGCGGCGGCACCCAGTCCTCCTCGTCGGGATCGTGGGGCGGCTGCCCGGGTGGAGGATGGTTCGAGTACCAGGACGCCGCCGGTCCCGAAGAGGCCTCGTCCTTCGCACCCTGGCCGCCCGTTCCGGCGGGCTCGCGTGCATGGCGCTCGGCCCGGGTCTTCTCGGCCGGTGCACGCCCGAGGAACAGGAGCACGGCGCCGACCGCGGATCCCTGCACCGCCGAGAGCAGCACCACCGGCAAGAGCGCCTGCCAGCCCAACCATGCGCCGATGCCGGCGAGGAGCCAGACGTCGCCCCACCCCATCGTTTCCTTGCGCAGCACCTTTTCGCCGATCAGCGCGATGGCCGCGAAGAACGCGAATCCGGCTCCCGCTCCGATGAGCGAATCGGCCCAGCTGAGCCGGGAGTTCCACAGCGGCGAGAGGAGCCCGGCGACGAGGAGCGGCCAGGTGATCTCGTGCGGCAAGAGCCAGGTGTCGAGATCAATGTAGGTGAGGGCCACGAGCGCGCAGGCGAAAGCGGCGTAGGCCAGCGTGGCCCACTGGCCGCCGAAGCGGCGCCACACCGCGAAGACGAGGACGGCGGTGAGCAGCTCGACCACCGGGTAGCGGCCGCTGATGGGTTGGCCGCAGCGCCGGCAGCGCGCGCGCAGCGCGATCCAGGAGAGGACCGGCACGTTGTCGTACCAGGCGATGCGGCCCTGGCACCGGGGGCAGCTCGAAGGGGGAGAGATCAAGCTGTGCCCGTGCGGCAGCCGCGCGATCACCACGTTCAGGAAGCTCCCCAGGCACGCGCCGACGAAGAGCACGTACGCGTCCGCCGCCCAGGACGGCGCGGCGATCATGCCGCCGGCGCGGCCCCGTCGCGCGCCCGCTGCACGAAGAGGCTCTCGAGCGTCTGCCGGTGCGGCGCGAGCGAGACCAGCACGCCTCCGGCGCCGACGATGGCGCGGACGGCGGCCTGCGCGGGCGGCTCGGAAGGAAAGGTCAGGACCAGCGCGCCGTCGCGCCGCATCACCTCGGCGCCGTCCCGGGCGAGCTGCTCTGTCACCTGCTCGGGCACTCCGCGCGCGACGATCTCCACCGCGCGCACGCCCGGCTCGAGCAGGCTGGAGAGGGTCCCGCAATCCGTCAGCCGGCCGCCCACGATGATCCCGACCCGGTCGCAGATCGCCTCGACGTCGGAGAGGATGTGGGTCGAGAAGAGCACCGTGCGCCCCTGCCGGCGCAGATCGAAGATCAGGTCGCGCACGTCCTTGCGCCCGATGGGATCGAGACCGCTCATCGGCTCGTCGAGGATCACGATGCGCGGATCGCCGATCAGCGCCTGCGCGAGCGCGAGCCGCTGCACCATGCCTTTCGAGAACCGCCGGATGGCGCGGTCGGCGCGACCCTGGAGCCCGACCTGTTCGAGGAGCCGGTCCGTCCGGGACGCTGCATCGCGGCGCGAGAGGCCCGAAAGCCGCCCCGCGAACCGCAGGTACTCTTCGCCGGTGAGGAACTCGTAGAGCGCCGGGTTCTCGGGCAGGTACCCCAGCGTCCTGCGCGCGGCGAGCGAGCCGGCCGGCTCTCCGCCGACGAACGCCCGGCCGTGCGTCGGGCGGACGAAGCCGAGCAGCATCTTGATGGCGGTGGTCTTGCCTGCGCCGTTGGGCCCGAGCAGCCCGAAGATCTCCCCGTCCCGGACCTCGACCGACAGGTCCTCGACGGCCTTCACCTTCCTGCCCCAGAAGCCGACGCGGAACGTCTTGCCGAGGTGCTCGGTGCGAATCGCGCCCTGCATCGCGCGGTACCGTAGCGCAGTTCGCGCGAGCCGCAACAGAACGGATCGGCCGCGCGCGCGTCGCCCGAGAGGCGTGTGCGAGCCCGCCTTACAGAGAGTCGAAAGTTGGAGCAGAAACTACTGACAGCCGCCGTCACCCGACAGACAAACCCGGGTATCCGACTACCGTCTGGCGAGCGGCGCAACCGCGTGAAATCCGATGTTCCGCAGCTCGGCCCATGCCTTGCTTCTGTAGAGGAGTTGGCCAGTCCAAGGAGGACCACAATGAAGAAGCTGCAAAAGGGCTTTACGCTCATCGAGCTGATGATCGTCGTCGCGATCATCGGCATCCTTGCGGCGATCGCGATCCCGAACTTCATCAAGTTCCAGGCGCGGTCGAAGCAGAGCGAGGCGAAGGCAAATCTCAAGGCCTCGTTCACGGCCATGAAGGCCTACTACCAGGAGAAGGACCGGTACTCGTCGATCGTGACCGAGATCGGCTTCGTCCCGGAGCGCAACCACCGCTACGCCTACTTCCTCAACGGCGCCGCCGTGGTGCTCTCGAACCGCACCGCCGCGGTGGAGACACCGGCATCGGAGTCGACGAGTTCAAGGGCTACGCGGCCCTGAGCTACCTTGCCAGCACGTGTGCCGGCACGTCCCAGAACGCTGCGGGCTCGTGGACCGACGCCGGCGGCCTGCAGTACACGGTTCTCG
>JBJMQJ010000297.1:0-4583 GCA_045802765.1 Myxococcales bacterium | reverse complement strand
GCCGCGGTCGTTTCGCTGGCGCAGATGGACGTGGTGGAGATCCACACCTGGAACTCGCGGGCGGAGCACGTCGAGCAGCCGGACCGCATCGTGCTCGATCTCGACCCGGGGCCCGAGATCTCGCGGCGGCAAGTGATCGATGCGGCGCGGCTGGTCCGCGCTGCGCTGCGCGCGCTCGGGCTCGAGAGCTGGGTCAAGACGACCGGCGGGCTCGGGCTGCACGTCGTCGCGCCGCTCCTCCCCGAGCGCGACTGGGGCGAGTGCCTCGCATTTGCGCGAGGCGTGGCGCTGGCCGTGGAGCGCGAAGACCCCCGTCTCTACACCACCCGATATGCGAAGGCGGGACGCGAGGCGAAGATCCTGCTCGATTACCTGCGCAACAACCGGACGAACACGTCCATCGCGGCGTTCTCGACGCGGGCCAGGCCCGGCGCGCCCGTCTCCTTCCCGATCGGCTGGGACGATCTGACGCCGCGGCTCGATCCGCTGGCGATTACCCTCGCAACGGTGCCGCGCCGCCTCTCGCGCGAAACCGTCGATCCTTGGGCCGGCTATTTCCGGTCCCGCCAGCGGCTGACGGCAGCCGCGCTGCGCGCCGCTGGCGCGTCGCTACGTGTCGCCCGGTAATTTTGATTGGCCAATTTGTTGCTAAACGGAATTGGCGCGGGTAGGGTGCCGTCCAGTGTCTGCACACCCGTCGCGCGAGGGCACTCCTCGACCACGCGGAGCAGGCTCGTCCCTGAAGCCGATTTGCGATCCCTCCCGGCGCGCTGCGTTGCGCGAAGCGCGCCCTCCCCCACCCGAGCCCGGCTGACGAATGCACAGGCGCCTCCGACGCCAGCTCGACGAATCCCTCGGTCAAGAACGTGAGTCGTCCCCGCACCTGCGGAAGCTCTTCCGCAGGATCGAGAAGGAATACCGCCGCGCCGACGACGACCGCGCCTCGCTGCAGCGCGCGCTCGGACTGCTCTCGGACCTGCTCCGCCGGCAGCCCGAGGCGGCGCGGCGGCGGGGCACCTCGCCCAAGGCGCGCGCGGTGCTGCGCCTGTTCGAGCAGGCCCCGTTTGCGGCCCTGCTCTGCGACGCCGACCGCAAGGTTACCGTCTGGAATGCCGCGGCCGAGCGGCTGCTCGGGATCGCTGCCGCGGAAGCGGTGGGACGGGAGATCTCGATGCTCGTCTTCCCGGACACGGACGCCGACCGTGCCGAGGCGCGGACCGGATTGCGCGAGCTGCTCGAGAGCACGGAGACGCTGCAATCGCTGCGGATCACGCCCGCGCGGTCCGGAGCGCCGCGCATGTGCGAATGGACGGTCGTGCCCCTGCGCGATCGCAAGGGCCGCGACGTCGGCAACGCCGCGATCGTGCAGGAGGTGGACCCGCTCCGGGACCGGTACGCCGTGGCCTGGCAGGCGTCGGGCGACGGCATCTGGGACTGGGACCTGGGCGCCGATCGACTCTGGTTGTCGGACTCGTGGCGCGCGATGGTCGGCGGCAGCAGTCAGGGTGAGGC
The DNA here is from genome assembly GCA_045802765.1 of Myxococcales bacterium. Classification (GTDB taxonomy): domain Bacteria; phylum Myxococcota; class Myxococcia; order Myxococcales; family 40CM-4-68-19; genus VBKO01. Next base: position 3,071 of record JBJMQJ010000297.1, on the reverse strand, counting down.
GCCCGCGGAATGGCTCGACCGCGTCCATCCGGCGGACCGCGAGGCGCTCGACGCGGCGGTCCGCGCGCACCTCGACGGAGAGTCGCCGCGATTCGAGAGCGAGCACCGGCTCCGTCACGGCGACGGAGGCTGGCGCTGGGTGCTGGCGCGAGGCCAGGCCACGCGGGATGCGACCGGAAAGGCGGTCCGCTTTTCCGGCTCGATGATGGACCTGACCGATCCCAAGGCGGGCTCGAGCCGCGTGTCGCAGGACGCGCTGACGTTGCTTCCCAACCGCGCGCACTTCCTCGAGCTGGTCGAGCGATCGCTCGCGCACGCGCGGCGCCGCGACGGCTACCGGTCGGCGGTCCTCTTCGTCGACCTGGACCGGTTCAAGTCGGTCAACGAGGACCTCGGCGCGGCCGCGGGAGACGAGCTCCTCGTCAAGGTGGGGGACCGGCTGAAGACCTGCCTGCGCGAGGGCGACGTGCTCGCGCGGCCCGGGGGAGACGAGTTCACCATCCTTCTCGACGACGTGAAGGAAGCCAGCGAGACGGAGTTGGTGGCGGAACGGATCCACCAGGCGATCGCGCAGCCGTTCGAGGTGGCCGGGCACGAGGTCGTCGCCACCGCCAGCATCGGGATCGCGCTGAGCGCGCCGGCGTACACGCGCGCCGAGGACCTGCTGCTCGACGCGGACACGGCCATGTACCGCGCCAAGGCGCAGGGCGGCGCGCGCTCCGCCGCGTTCGACGCGGCGCTGCGCGAACGGGCGCCGCAGCTCGTCGAGCTGGAGGCGGACCTTCGCCGCGCGTTGGCGCGCGAGGAGTTCCGTGTCCACTACCTGCCCATCGTCGACGTCGCGACCGGGCGCATCCAGGGGCTCGAGGCGCTGATCCGCTGGGCGCATCCGAAGCTGGGGCTCGTCTCCCCGGACCAGTTCATGCCGCTGGCGGAGGAGACCGGGCTCATCGTGCCCATCGGCCGGTGGCTGCTCGCGCAGGCCGGCCGCGAGTTCCAGGGTTGCCGCCGCGGCGGCGCCGCCGGGGAGCTGACGCTGAACGTGAACTTGTCCACGCGCCAGCTGCAGCAGCCGGACCTGCTCGCGCACATCGATGGTGTGCTCACCGAGCACGGCCTCGAGCCGCACGATCTAGTGGTGGAGCTGACCGAGAAGACCTTGCAGCACGGCGACGGTGCGACGGTGCGAATCGGCGAGCTGCGCGACCGCGGAGTGCGGCTCTACATGGACGACTTCGGCACGGGCTCGTGCTCGCTCAGCTCGCTCTTCCGGTTCCAGCTCGACTCGCTGAAGATCGACCGGTCCCTCTTCACCGGCGGCTCGCCTCGTGGCCAGGCGCCGGAGCTGGTCAGGACCATCGTCGCGGCAGCGCGGGAGACCGGCACGCACGTGGTCGCTGAAGGCGTGGAGACGGCCGATCAGCTCGGCTTCCTCCGCGAAGTCGGCTGCGGCGCGGCGCAGGGGTTCTATTTTTCGCCTCCAGTGGACGGCGTGGCGGCGCGTTCGCTCCTGGCCCGGGCCGGCGGGTGGTGACGCGCAACCCCTTTCCGGCGGCCCTCGCCCGGCCGGGCTCCGTGCGTGCCGCCAAGTCCCGTCGCACCCCAAGTTGACTCGCCGCGAGGGCCAGCGCGTTATTGTTGACGAAGACAAACATCGAGCCGGTCATGAGGGGTCACGTCTTTTCCAAGCTGCCGAAGTACTGCGTCGCGATGAAGCCCGGAGTTCTTTGGGTCCGCTGCCGCGAATGCGGCAAACCCCACCCCGAGTATTTCGGTCCGACCGACCGGGACGAGCGCAATGCGGAGATCGCCTTCCTCCGCCGCGAGCTGCAGGTCGCCTCGTCGATCCTGCTCGCCCAGCACTCCCCGGTCCCGGAGCGCATCGCCGCAGGAGGCCGCTCGCGCGGCCGCCATAGATGACCCCGCGTTGCTCGGCCGATCTGTCGCGCACAGGTGGCGGGCTCGGCTAGACTGCCGTACTCACTCCTGCGGAGGAGTGGCCGAGCGGCTGAAGGCGGCGGTCTTGAAAACCGCTGGCCCGCAAGGGCTCGCAGGTTCGAATCCTGCCTCCTCCGCCATTCACTTCGCGGGCTTCTTGTGTTCCTGCTCAGCGACGGCCTTGTAGTCGTACGTGGGGTAGAAGTCGGTGCGGTAGGCGCCCCAAGCCTTCTCCTCGACCAGCCGGTTCACCTCGCGCAGGCGCTCCGCGGGAAGCCGCAGCGTGACCACCTGCCCGATCCCCATCATCACGTACCAGGAGACCACCTCCATCCCGGCGGGCGGGAAGGCTTCCATGAAGCCGGTTCGCGCGAGATGCGCGCGGATCTCCGGCAGGGTCTTGGACTGGTCGTGGCGCAGGAAGATGGTCAGCAGGATCTTCCCGCGGTCGTCCTGCTGCGGGATGGCGGCGGCGGGGGCGAGCAGCAGCAAGGCACAGGCGAGGCGAGCGGCCATGGCGTCCTCCGTGGGGGACTACGCTTATCCCGTGTTCGGACGGACGTCTTCGGACGACGGTGAGGACGGAGTGCCGTCTTGACGCGATGCAGGGTCGATGCCTATATATCATGGATGAACAAGGCTTCTTGCCGATAGGAATGTCCATTGAGTGCGTTAGACCAAATAGATTATCAGATCCTGGGTCTCCTCCAGGACGACGCGCGCACCACGCAGATGGCCATCGCCGAGGCGGTGGGCCTTTCCCAGCCGGCGGTCGCCGACCGCGTGCGCAAGCTCGAGGAGCGCGGCGCGATCGCCGCCTACGTGGCGCGGCTCGACCCGCGCCTCTTGGGGAACGACATCCGCGCCTTCGTCGGCGTGCGCATCGCCCATCCGCGCCACCACGACGCCTTCATCCGCAAGATCCTTGACATCCCCGAGGTGCTCGAGTGCCACCGCGTAGCGGGGCTCGACTCCTACCTCCTCAAGGTCGTGACGCGAAACACCGGCACGCTGGACGAGCTGATCTCGGAGACCTTGCGCCGGATCCCCGGCGTGACGCGCACTCACACCACCGTCGTGCTATCGACCGTGAAGGAACAGACGCAGATCCCGCTCCCCGCCCCGGGCGGGGC
>JBJMQJ010000029.1:0-8031 GCA_045802765.1 Myxococcales bacterium | reverse complement strand
TGCGCCGAGCGCAGCAGCGCCTCGATCACGCGGACGTCGGCCAGCCCTTCCTCGCCGCTCGGCTCGGGCTCCACGTCGCGCACGATGCAGTCCGAGAAGTAGACCAGCTCGGGCCCGAACTGATCGCTCTTCGAGAAGGTGCGCGTGCGCGGCTTGTCGTCGATGGTCACCACCAGCTCGCGTTCGCCTTGGTACTCGTACGCCTGGTCGAGGCACACGTCGCCTCGCGTGCCCACCAGGCGATAGGTCGCGGTGGGGGCCGCCTGGAAGCTCACGTTGAAAGTCGCGAGCTGCTCGCCGCCGAAGCGCAACAGGCAGCTCATCCCGGGTTCCACGCCCGGCTCGAAGCGGCGGTCCGCGTCCCGCGCGGCGAACCCCGTCACCTCGATGGGCTCCTTGCGGAAGAGGTAGCGAGCGGCATTGATGCAGTAGATCCCGATGTCCCACAGGACGCCGCCGCCGGTCTGCGCCTGGGTGCGGATGTTGTCGGGCTTCACCTGGAAGGAGAAATCCGAGCTGAAGAATCGCGCGTCGCCGAGCCGGCCGGAGGTGGCGAGCTTCACTGCCTCGAGGTTCGCCGGGTCGAAGTGCAGCCGGTACGCGATCATCAGCCGCACGCCGGCGTCGTCGCACGCGGTCATCATGCGGCGGCAATCCGACTCGCTGGTGGCCATCGGCTTCTCGCAGAGCACGTGCGTCCCGGTCTGCGCGGCGCGCACGGTGTACTCGGCGTGCATCGTGTTCGGCAGCGCGACGTAGACGGCGTCCACGTCGTCCCGGCGGAGGCACTCTTCGTACTGCTCGTAGGAATACGCGTCGCACCGGTACTTGCGGGAGAGCTTCTCGCGCTTCTCCTCGTCGTCCGAGATCAATGCGACGAGCCGCGAGTTCTTCGCGTGCCCGAAGGCGGGCAGCACCGCGGTCTGCGCGATGTGCCCAAGGCCCGCCACCGCATAGCCGACCCTTCTTTTCCCCTCGCCCTTCGCCATCGCTGTGCGCCTCCGCGGCAAGATGCGGTCGCCACGGCGCGAAAGCGAAGCCCCAGCGACCGGCCGGCCGTCGGGACTGCAATGGAGCTAGCGAGCGCTATTGCACCTCGAGGCGGCCGATTGCAAAGTCCGCCTGCGAGAGCACTTCGTTGCCTTCGCTGTCCCGGACGGCAGCACGCGCGCCGGGCAGCCCGCCGTCGAAGACGACTCCGGGAACCGGGGCGGTCGGCCGCAAGACCAGCGTGTACAGGACCTGTCCCGGGACGACCGCCGTGTCGCCGGCGACGGACCCCGCTCCGGCAGCCTTCTGCGACAGCCCCGACGTGAGCACGTTGGCGAGCGGCCCCGAGCCACGCAACGCGGCGGCGATCGCGGCAGGCGCACTGCCGGGGTCGAGGGAGTTGCCCTTCGAGATCCGAGCCACCGACACACGCGCGGAATCGGCGGGGATGTTGAACCCTGCCGAGTACCCAGTGAACGGTGCGAGCGCGACCAGATTGAGGACCAGGTTTCCCGCATTGGAGGCGGCAACGTCGGGCAGCAGGGCTACTGCCGCGGTCGCGGTGCTCGGCGCGGTGTAGACGAGCCCGCGCACGTCGACGGCGCCGCTCGTCCCGGCGAAGCCGGCCACGTCCGCGGCGGTCACCGTGTGGGCCCCGATGGTCCCGAAGGTCACCGGGAATTCGTTGACTCCCGCGGAGACCGGCGTCACCGGACCGAACGTGGCATTCGGATCCGTGCTGGCCGGGGCCGGCGTTCCCGCGTAGTCCGCCGCGAGATTTCCGTACGGATCCTGCGCCGTGACCACCACCACGCTCGGCGCTCCGGCAACGGTCGCCTGCGGGAGCCCGGAGAGGGCGAGCTGTGCCGCCGGGCCGGCAGCAATCGTCGTCGAGGCCGAGCAGGCGATGGTTCCGTCGCTGGCGGTCACGGTCTGTGCGCCGACCGTCCCGAAGCGGAAGCCGAACTGGCGCTCGCCGGAATCCGCGCCGCCGAAGGCGGTGTCCGGCGGGAGCGTCGCCCGCGGATCCGAAGAGGTGAAGTGCACCGTCGCCAAGTATTGGATGGCCAGGTTCTGGAACGCGTCGACGAACTCGACCAGCACCGCAACCGGTTTCCCGGCTCGCTCGCTCGCGGGAGCGCCGATCACCGCGCAGCTGGCGGCGGCGGCCGGCGTGACTCCCAGGCGCAGCGATCCGTCGACCCCGGAGGAGGAGGTATCTCGCGCGCTCACCAGCACGATCCCTGCCGTCCTGGCCGTGAACGGGGCCTGCTTCGATCCCTGGTCGGACAGGCCGAACACGAGGTCCGCAGGCGCGACGGCCTGGGCGTCGTCGCTCGAGATGTGGACGGCGCCACGATATGTCCTGACCCGCGCACCCGCGCTGTCCACGGCGGTGACGGTGAGCGCGGCGGGCGCACCGGCAACCGCGGTCGTGGGCGAGGCGGTCACGGTGAACCCGACCACCACGGGCGGCGGACCGTTCGAGCCGCAAGCGGCGAGCACCGCCAGGCCGCCGAGGAGAATCGCCCCGACGCGCCTCATGGATTGCTCCCGTACTTGGCGAGCAGCGCGCTCAGGTCGGCTTCGTCGATCGTCCGGTCAGGCGTCGCGCCGAAGTCGACCTGGTAGTCGTATCGAGGCGAGGCGAGATTCGCGGGATCGGGATCCGACGCCGACGTTCCCAGGCGCGACGCCAAGGCAGCGAGATCGAGGAAATCGATCTGGCCGTTGGCGTCCCAGTCGCCGGTGCCGCCTGTCGCCCTGGGTTCGGTGTTCGGATGGATCTCCCACATCCCACGCCCGTACGTCGCGATCCGCACCAGGCTGCCGTTCCTGGCGAAGGACATGTCGGTGACGCGGACCATCGGCAGGCCGGAGCCGTACCGCGCCCAGGTCACGCCTCCGTCGCTGGTCCGGTAGACGCCGATGTCGGTGCCCGCCCAGATGGTCCGATCGGTCGGATCGTTGGGATCGAACCGGACCATGTTGACGGGAATGTTGGGCATTCCGCTGGAGACCGGCGCGATCGAGGTCCAGGTCTGGCCATTGTCGACCGTCTTGAAGATGCGGCCCACGTCGTCGCGGATGAGCTGGTTGGCCACGTCCAGCGGCGTGACGCTCGAGACGATGTACGTGTTCAGCAGGTCGGTGGGACGCGCAGGCGCCGGTCCGCCCAGGTGCACGGGGTCGTGGGGAAAGTCGATCGAGCTGGTGGAGCTCATCTGCTGCAGGGCGCCACCGGCCCCGGTGGAGCCCAGCACGGTCCTGCTGGACGTCCACGTCCAGGGAGTCGGCACGCCGAAAGCCGTATCGAAGGAGTTCTCCACGCCGAGATAGAACCAGCCGCTCGCGAGCGGGATGCCGTAGAGACGGGAGGGCGCGGGGGAATTGGGGATGGTGTACGTCCATTGGCTCGCGACGATCATTCCGCGGGGGGTTCGCACCACGTCGCCGGGCTGCACCGAGGGGGGTGCTCCGTTCACCGAGAACCTGGGCGCCTGGAAGATGTTGCTGATCAGCTCGTAGTTGACCACGTCGCTGTCGTCGATGGTCAGCTTCCAGGCGTACTGCGTGCTCGTGGTCAGCAGGGAGCCCTGCTCGTCGCGGACCGCGGCGTAGCGCATCGAAAACGGCTCGCTGTCGCCGTTGGGCAGATTCGGGTTCAGGCTGCTGGTCCAGGTGAAGAGCTCGGTGTTCAGGTTGTCAGGGCCTTGATTGGGATGCAGCAGTCCGCTGTTGCAATCGACGCGGATCGCCGGATCGAACGAGCTCGGTACGAAGAAGAGCTTCCCCGGACGGCAGAGCTCGCGGCGCCGCGGCACGGACTGGAAGAACACCTGCTTCGACCCGTCCGGGCGGATGCTGATCGCAGCACCCACGCCGTCTCCACCGACCACCTGGTTCCATTTCGTCGACCTGCCGCTGTCGCGGAACCTCGTGCCGTTGTCCTGAAGGCCCGTGAACATGAACCGGTGGTTGCCCGTCACCGGATCGCCGCTCGCCACCGACACGTGCAGGTGCGTCACCAGGCCGGTGTTCACCGAACGCCAGGTGACCGGCATGTGCGTCGCGTCCACCGCCGAGGTGAACACGCTCGTCGCGTCCAAAGGATTCGCGCTCGAGGCGAAGAAGCCTCCGTCCGTCCCGGCGTACACGGTGCCGTTCGCGATGGTGATGGCGTGCCAGTCCGCGTGGACGTACGGGAGCATCGTGAGCGGCGCATTGCTGGTGTTGCCCTGATTGATCCCGAGCACCGTGACGAAGTTGGGAAGCGGCAGCCAGTCCGCTATCGCTTGCCAGGTGGCTCCGCCGTCGATGGTACGTACGGCGCACTGATCGCCGCCCTGGATGGCGTTGCTGTTGTTCGTCGGGTCGACCGCGATGGCGAGGTTGTAGAAGGCCTGTGCGTGCGCGACGTTCATCGTGTTGCAATCCGCATTCAGCGTCGGATTGGTCACGGCGGCGGTGTCCTTCGCGAGCATCACGTATGAGGCGCCGGAGTTGGCCGTCTTGAATGTCGCGACCTGCCGCGAGGCAGCTTCGTTCGCGTTGCCTGCCTGCGCATAGACGACGGTCTGCGTCGGATCGCCAGCGACCGGCGTGCCCGCCGCGATCGCCATGCGCCCGAGCTCCTGCCCCGCGCTGAGGTTCGCGCCAGTCACGGGCCCGAGCAGGCCCGCCTTGCGCGCCGACACCCAGGTCGCGCCGCCGTCGCTCGTCTTCCAGATGTCGCCCGGATTCCCGCCTGGACAGGCTGCGCCCGCCGCAGCGCCGAAGCCTGCCTGCGGGGGGATGTTCAGGTACGCGGCGGTCGAAGCTCCCGTCGGTGCGCACGCGTACACTCCGGAAAGGAGCCATTGCGAGGGGCCGCCGGCGGCGGCGCCGAGATAAGCGAAGCTCCAGGCCGATTCCTTCAGGAGGATGGTGCCGGCATTCTCGAGATCGATGAGGGTGAACGTCGGCGGAGCGCCGGTCGCTGCATTCGTCGAGCGGAACAGCCCTACGTCGGTCGCCACCAGGACGATCTCGGGGTTGTTCGGATCGACCCTGATGTCGCGGATGCGCGTCGCCGGCGAGGCAGGTTGCGGCTCGAAGGTGACCCCGTTGTTGTACCGGCCGGTGAGCTGGATCGCAGCCGACCACGTCGTTCCGCTGTCGCGCGAGACGACCACCAGGCCGGAAGGGGCGTCGACGAAGTCGCCCAATCCTAGCCAGATGGTGTGATGGGTGGCGTCTGGCCCGGCGAACAGATCCATTGCGCCGATCGACAGATCGCCCAGCGTATCGGTCAGCGGCACCCAGGTGGGTGTCGCGGCACGGAAGTCGGTGGACCGCCAGACGCCGCCGCCGGAGACGGCGAAGTAGACGGTATTGCCGGTCGCATCGAGCGGATCGACGCGGACGGTCTGGCCGCGGCCGCTGTCGTTGGCCACGTAATCGTCCCCATTGAACTCCTTGCCAGCGACGTCGGTCGGGCCCAGGCTGACCCACCGCGGGAGGCCCGTCGGGGCGGAGGGAGCGGCGACGACCTGCCGCGACGCGCCCGGAGCGGCGTTGGCATCGATCGATCGCGCGCGGCCAGCGCGGAAGAAGCCATTCTGCGCCGGCATCAAGTGCGCCCACTTGCCGGCCTCCTCGGCCGCGACGCGCATCTTTTGTGCCGAGAACGCCGGTGAGGGATAGCCCCACTCGGCGGCGTTCACCAGGGATCGGAGCGTCGGATCGTCCTTCTCGGGCAGCCTCGGATCGACCGACTCGTCGGCCTCATTCTCGTCGGAGGCGGGGTTCCAACCGAGGAAGTCCTGGCCGGCCCTGACCGACTGCCATGCCTGCGCGATTCGCGCCTGCCGGCGCTCGGCTTTCCACGAGCGAAAGGCCTGCGCGGCCCTCGGCGCGGTGGCAGCCGCGAGCAGGACGGTGCCACAAGCGGCCGCAACCGCCCACCTCGTTGAGCTCCTCAAACGAATCCTCCCGGAACGCGCGGATCAAAGGTTCCAACGCGATGGTGGAGTTTGTCAAGAATTGTCAAGCGATACGGTAATGAGAAACGTAAACGATTGTAATTTTGCGTGCACGCACATGTCGGTGCGTGTGTGCGAACCGTCGCTATTTTTCCTACCGAAGACCCGCAGCTTCCCGGTGGACGGTTTTTTGGAATGGGCAGTATTTCCCTACAGCTTCCATCCCGCGCTCGTCGTTCGATCCCGGGTGGGAATCGACGCTATGCGCGCACCGAGAGCACCGCCGGGCTCCACCGCAGCGCCAGCGCGTCGGCGAGGACCAGGTGCGTGTCGCCCGAGAGCAGCAGCTGGCGGAAGAGAGGTCCGTCCTGCACGCGCGTGCCGTTGGTCGAGGCGGTGTCGATGGCCCACACCTCGTCGTCGACGCTGAGCAGCACCAGGTGCACGCGGGAGAGGTTGCCCTCGTCGACGCCGCCGTGGCTGCACCGATCGTCGCGGCCGACGAGGATCCCGCGCTCGAGCTGGTCGCTCCACACCGCGTGCGTCGAGGTGAGATCTCCCGCCTGCGGCGAGCTGGAGGTCAGCGTGATGGTCGCCAGGCGGACGGCGTCGGCGCCGGGCGCGGCCCGCGACTTGAGCGGCTGCGGCGGGGGCAGGATCTCCTGGCTGCGGGGAGAGAACGCGCGCCAGGTCTCGTCTGGATCTCGCGTCCAGGGACGCACCCGACGGCCGGTCGGGAGGAGGAAGACGACGTAGCTCGCCACCTGCAGGAAGAGCGGGCCCCGGGAGGCGATGGCCTCGCAGCGGCGGCCGTCCTCGCTGAGCAGGCCCACGCGGCTGCGCAGGTCGATCGCGCGCAGCTGGATGTGCCCCCCGGCCGCCCGCGTTGCGCGGACGAGCAGGTGCCGGAGCGACACGTCAGGATCGCGGGAAAGGACGAAATCGCAGCGCTCGTGACGGCCGACCACGAGGTGGGCGATCCCGCTCTTCGGTAGGCCGAGGTGCGCATGCGCGTCGAACAGCCCGTTCCGATCGACCGCCGCGATCAGCACGCCCTCCTGGTCCTGGGCGGCGTGCGCCGCGCGCAGCGCGGCGAAATGCCTGCGGAAGACCCCCAACATCGGGTCGGCCGACAGACCGCTCTGCCAGGGCGGCGCGGCGAGCGGCATGTCGTCCGGAGGGAGCTTGGGCATCGGTCCGAGCCTACCATCCCTCGCCGACGTGCGCCGCTTGGCCTCTGCGGGAAGGGCAAGCCCGTTGGGGTGGTTTAGGGTACTGTGGGTTTTTTCGAGGAGCCAGCCGTGCTGCGCGAGATCGCCGACCGCGACCCCAGGGAAACCGATGCCGACGCCCCCGCCGAGCTCAAGGTGGGCTATCAGGGCGAGCCCGGCGCGTTTGGGGAAGTGGCGGCCGCCGCGCACGGCGGGGTGCCGGTGCCGTTCGCCAGCTTCGAGAAGGTGCTGGAGGCGCTCGGCCAGGCCGCGATCGACGAGGCCGTCTTCCCGCTGGAGAACGCGATCGTGGGCGGGATCACCGAGGCGCTGGAACCGCTCGCGTCGGGCGTCCTCCGCGGGCTCGACCTGGTCGCGACCGGGCTGACCAGCGTGCCGGTGCGCCTCGCGCTCTCCGCCAAGCGCGGGACGCCGATCGAGGACGTCAAGCGGGCCTGGTCGCATCCGGCGGCGCTGCGGCAGTGCACGCAGCGGCTGGCCGCGATGGGGATCGAGCCGGTGGTCTGCTACGACACCGCCGGCGCCGCGAAGATCATCGCGGCCGACGCGTCCACCGACGCGGCCATCTGCTCGAGGCACGCCGCCGAGAAATGCGGCCTCGACGTGCTCATCGAGGACGTCTCCGATCGCGACCAGAACAGCACCCGCTTCGTCCACCTGCGCCAGGCGGATCACGCGCGCGCCCGCGTCCCGCTGGCCTTTCTGCGCACCAGCTCGATGACCGCGACCACCCGCCTCGACGTCCTCACGGGCGCGACGCTCTTGCCGCTGGCCGGCACGCCGGAGCATCCGGTGCGCATGTGGGTGCTGGGCGCGGACGCCGCCCGCCTGCAGGCCCTCGCTCC
>JBJMQJ010000296.1:0-4812 GCA_045802765.1 Myxococcales bacterium | reverse complement strand
TGCAGCCGCAAACGGCGCTGCAGGGTCTCCACGCGGCGGCCGGAGAGGACCGCTCCCCGCGTGTTGGGCGCCGCACACAGCCGGATGAGCGCGGCTCGCGCCGCCGGGTTGGTGCGCAAGTGGCCGTGCGATGCGCGTTGCGCCAGCGCCGCGTCGAACGAGAAGAAGCCGAACAGCGCAGGCGCGTCGGCGACCCGCTCCCGCAGGCTGTCCGCTTCCGACCACAGCGGCCTGACCGCCCCTGTCCGTCCTGGCTCTGAATTCCTCACGCGCCCCCCTCGCCCACGTTGCTGCCCCCGCGCGAATCTGCGCACGGGTGTGGGAGGACGTAAGAGGCGAGTCAGTACGACAGCGGATATCCGCCGGCTTCCAGCAGGGAAGGAACGATCCCCTCGCGGGCTTCGGCGCTGTTCACTGGTGTGTACTTGTGCAGGCGAGCAAGCTTTTCGAGCTCCGCGTCCAGCTCCTCGGACGGCACCACCGAGGCGATCGCCGTGCGTGCCCGATCGTAGGCGCGCTCCCGGCTCTCCATGCAGTAGAAGCGGCAGAGCGCATCGCGCAGGTCTGCGTCGTCACCGTCTGCCTCCGCGCTCGGCTGCGGCCCGTCTCCGGCAAAGCCGGCTCCTCCTGCCGCGAGCGTCCGTCCCAGCACGGAGTCCATCGCGTACACCTCGATGGCGACGTCGGCGAGAGCGGCGAGGACCTCCTGCCTCTCCTCGAGCGCGGTCCCGACCGAGGCGGCCCACTTCGCGGCGAAGATGAACTGCCGCTTGGCCATCTCCGCCCCGCGGCGCTCCGCGGCGAGGCGGCCGAGAGGCGCGGGGAAAAATCTCGGGTCCGTCAGCTCCTCGTCGAGCTGCTGGACCGCCGCCATGAGCGGCATCGCGCCCTTGACCGCGCGCTTGAAGATCATCCCCGGGATGAGCAGCCGGTTGATCTCGTTCGTCCCCTCGAAGATCCGGTTGACGCGGTTGTCGCGGTAGGCGCGCTCGATCGGGTAGTCCTCGACGAACCCGTTGCCGCCGTGGATCTGCAGCACCTCGTCGATGATCTGGAACAGCCACTCCGAGCCGGTGACCTTCATGATCGAGGCCTCGATCGCGTACTCCTCGATCGCCTCCATCACCTTGGCCGGCGAGCCGTCCGACTGCGCGATGGCGGCGTCGATGGCGCCCGAGGCGCGGTAGGTCATCGCCTCGGCGGCGTAGATCTGCGCGGCGGCGCGGGCGAGCTTCTCGCGGACGAGGCCGAACTCGACGATGGGCCGGCCGAACTGCTTGCGCTGCGCCGCGTACTCGACGCCTCCCTGCAGCACGTCCTTCATCCCGCCCACCCCGAACGCGGCGAGCTTCAGGCGGCCGACGTTCAAGATGTTGAAGGCGATCTTGTGCCCCTTCCCGATCTCCCCCAGCACGTTCTCGACCGGGACCTTGCAGTCCTCGAAGATGAGCGGGGTGGTCGAGCTGCCGCGGATGCCGAGCTTGTGCTCCTCGCGCCCTTGCGTGAACCCCTTCGTACCGCGCTCGACGATCATCGCGGTGAACTTCGTGCCGTCGATCTTGAGGAAGACCACGTACACGTCGGCGAAGCCGCCGTTCGTGATCCACATCTTGCCGCCGTTCACGACGTAGTGCTTTCCGTCGCCGGAGAGACGTGCGACGGTCTTCGCGCCCAGCGCGTCGGAGCCGCTGCCGGCCTCCGACAAGGCGTATGCAGCGACCTTCCGGCCCGTGGCGAGGTCGGGCAGGTACTTCGCCTTCTGCTCGGCCGTGCCGAAGAAGACGATGGGCAAGGTGCCGATCCCCGTATGCGCTCCGAAGGTCGTGGCCCAGGACCCGTAGCCAGCCTGCGACTCGCCGACGAGCATCGAGGTGGTCTTGTCGAGGCCGAGCCCGCCCAGCTCTTCGGGCACGTCGACACCGAGGAGGCCGAGCTCGCCGGCCTTGCCGAGCAGTTCGCGCAGGAGCGGGTTGTCCTTCTGCTCGATCCGGTCCGCGACGGGCAGGACCTCGCGATCCACGAAGTCGGCGCCCGTCGCGTAGAATTGGCGCTGCTCCTCGCTGAACCGTTCGGGCGTCATGAACGGCGAGGAGCCGACCGGCGTGAAGAGGAAGTCCCCGCCGCGCGGCTCTTCAGCTCTGGGGGGAAGGTCTTGGACTTGCTCCGCCATGTACGCTCCTGACGCAGCGCCACATACAGATGACGCTAGGCGTCATACGGAAACGTAGTGCTTCTGGACGCGCCGCGCAACTGGCTGCCTGGACAGCGGCACCGAGGGAACGCCTGACGCCTACCCGATGGCGCGCCGCTCGAACGTCCGGGCGCCCCACTCCCAGAACCCGACGGTCAGGGCGGCCAGCGCCAAAACGACGGCCGGCAGCGGCATATGCGGGGAGCCCGGCGTGAGCGCCCCGCGCAGACCTTCCGCGACGTACACCAAGGGATTCACCAGCACCGCCCACTTCATGGCGGGCAGCGAAGATAGGCCCTGCCACGGGTAGTAGGCGCACCCGAAGAAGATCATCGGGGCGACGATCACGCTGAACATGAGACCGATCTGCTGGGGCGCGATGCCGGTCCCCAAGAGCAGCCCGAGCGCGGAGAAGCTGGCGGCGCCCAGCAACGTCACTGCCAGCACGGCGCCGGCGTGCGCGAGCGTCAACCCGGGCACCGGCCCCATGATCAGCCGCGCGACCGGGAGGACCACCGCCGCGGCGACCAGTCCCTGCAGGACGCCGAACACCACCTTTTCCAAGGCGACCAGCCGCACCGCGACCGGGGCGAGAAGCCGGTCGTCGATCTCGCGCGTGTAGCCGAAGTCCGCCACCATCGGGAGCGCCACCGCCTGCACGCTGGAGAGCGCCAGCGACACCGCCAGGATGCCCGGCAAGAGCGCTGCCCCGTAGCCGCGGGCGACGAATCCCATGCGCGGCAGCAGGTACCCGAACACCACCACGAAGAGCAGCGGCTGCAGGCAGGTGCGCACCAGGAAGAAGGGTAATTCCCGCTTGGAGACGTGCGCATCGCGCCGCAGGAGCGCGGCGAACACGCGGGTCGCAGGCACCCCGCCTTCGCCGTTCATGCGAGCCTCCTCCCGGTGAGCGAGACGAAGAGGGTCTCCAGGCTGGGCGGGCTCAAATGGACGTCGCGCACCGCGCGTCCCGCGCCTTCGGCCGCGCGCACCAGAGGCCCGATGGTCTCGCCTGCGCGCTCGGCATAGGCGCGCAGCGTGGCGCGCTCGCCCTCCGCGGAGAGGACGCCGGGGAGCGCCCGCGCGCTCGCGGCGGCGGGCTGCGCGTCACCGTCCAGCACCAGCTCGATCAAGGTGCCCCCCGGAGCGCGCGCCTTGAGCCCCGCGGGCGTGTCCAGGGCAAGCAGCCGGCCGCGATCGATGATGGCGAGCCGCTCGCAGAGGCGATCCGCCTCCTCCATGTAGTGGGTGGTCAGCAGGATGGTTCGGCCCTCGGCGTGCAGGCGGCGCAGCACGTCCCACAGCGCAAGGCGGGCCTGCGGGTCGAGTCCGACGGTCGGCTCGTCGAGGAAGAGGATCTCGGGCTCGTGGACGAGCGCGCGGGCGATCATCAGCCTCTGCTGCTGCCCTCCCGAGAGGTGGTCGACCTTGGCATCGGCCTTCGCGGAGAGCTCGAGCTGATCGAAGAGGCGGCGCGCCCTGCCCAGCGCCTCGGCGCGCGGCACGCCGAAGTAGGCGGCGTGGAAGACGAGGTTCTCCAGCGCGGTCAGCGCCCGATCCGGATTGGGCCGCTGCGGCACGACGCCGATGCGGCGCTTGACCGCCACCGGATCGCGGCCGACCTCCGCTCCCGCGACGGCCGCGGTCCCCGCCGTGGCGCGCACGCGCGTGGTGAGGATTCCGATCGCGGTGGTCTTCCCGGCGCCGTTCGGACCGAGAAGGCCGAACAGCTCGCCTTTGCCGATCTCGAGATCGAGGCCGTCCAGGGCCACTACCTCGCGCGGGGCGGGCGGCGCTGTCGCGGACGGCTGGCCACCGGCGGCCGAGCGGGCGCGCCGGTGCCCGGGCAATGGATAGACCTTGCGGAGCCCTTCGGTGCGGACGGCGGGCGCTCCCATGCATCCCCCTTGCGAATCGTTGCGGCGGCCGGGCGCGGCGCGCCATACTGCGAACCTGCGTTCGCATCCGCTGGATGCGAACAGGAATGTGCATTCGCATTTTATCCGACGGGTGTCAAGCGCGATGGACGGCGGATCCGACGAGTGGTCACCCCGGCAGGCGCGCAGCCGCGCGACGCTCGCGCGCCTGCTCGACGCGGCCGAGGCGGTGCTGGCCCGGGAGGGCGTGGAGGCGGCCACCGTTCCGGCGATCGCGGAGCGGGCCGGCGCCTCCGTCGGCGCCGTGTACCGCCGCTTCCCGGACAAGGACGCGCTGCTTCGCGCGGTCTGCGAGCGGTTCCTGGAGCGGGTGGACGCCGTCAACGCGACCGCATTGACGCCAGAGCTTTGCGCCGGCGTCCCCGCCGCCGGGCTCGCCCGCCGCACGGTACAGGGCCTGGTCACCGGCTACCGGATGAAAGCGGGCATGCTCCGCGCCGTGCACCTCTTCGCCGCGCAGCACCCTGACCCGGCGTTCCGCAAGCGGGTCGAGGAGCAGACCGCGCGCACGCTGGACCGGATCGTGGAGCTGTTCCGCCCGGTGTTCGCCGAAATCCGCCACGAAGACCCGGAGCTGGCGCTGCGGGCGGGGCTTCTGGCGGTCACGCTCGCCATGCGCCAGCTGGTGGTCAGCGGCAAGCCGCTGCAGGGTTCGCTGCGCGTGCCGCAGGCGAAGCTCGAGTC
>JBJMQJ010000295.1:0-4445 GCA_045802765.1 Myxococcales bacterium | reverse complement strand
GGTGAACGTGTTGCCGCCGTCGAGGGATCGGCCCAGCTGGCTCGGGAACGTGTTGACGAGCAGCGACCCGACCTGGCCACCCGCCGAGGCACACCCCATGCCGACGCCGAAGCCATCTCCTCCCTGGATCTGGTTGAAGACGGTCGGATCGCCCGAGCCGGGGAGCACGCGAAGCCGGGTGCCGTCGTCCTGGAACCCGCCGTAGACCACGTCCGCCGTCGCGGCCGGCACGTGGCACGCCGCGCTGTCCGCCCGCTCGTTGGCGCTCGCGACGCTGTAGACGAGGTGGGTGACGATCCCCCGGTTCATCCGGTCTTCGAAGTGCGCATCCCCGGGCGTCGCGGTGAACACGTCCGTGCCGCGGAAGATGCCGCCGTCGGTGCCGACATAGAAGACCAGCGAGCTGCTGGCGTACGAGATGGCCGCGGCGTGGTAGTCCGCGTGCACATAGGTGTAGTCGGGCATGGGCGACAAAAATCCGTTCACCCTGACCAATCGGGGAAGCCAGTCCGCCATCACCGCCCAGGTGGCGCCTCCGTCGAGGCTTCTCACCAGGCAGAGATTGCCACCGACGAGCAGGCGGTCGTGATTTTGCGGATCCACCGCGATCATGTGGTTGTAGAAGGCCTGGCCGTGCATCACGTCCAGATCTGCCTGGTCGTCGTTCGGGTTGACCGGAGCGCGCGTCGAGTTGACGCCCAGCGCGCTCCAGGTCTGGCCCCCGTCGTCGGATCGGAAGACGTCCTTCTGCGCGGTCTCCGCGCTGTTCTCGGCCAGGAGATAGACTCGCGCGGTGTTCGGGTTCGCGCTGTCGGTTCCAGAGACCGCCACCGTCATGCGGCGCACGTCGTTCACGTCGGCCGCTGGCGTGAAGCTCGTGATCTGCGCCCAGCTGATGCCGTCGTCCGGGCTGCGCCAAACGCGCCCGAGCTGATCGGTGAGATCGATCGAGGTGGCCACCCAGACCTGACCGCCGACGCGGCCGAGGCTCCAGAACTCCTGCGGGTGATGCGCAAGGTCGAGATCCTTGAGCTGCCAACCCGCGCCCAGGCCACCTTCCACCGATCGGAAGAGTCCGGCGTCGGTGGCCGCGAGCACCACCTGGCCGCCCGCGCTGAACGCGATGTCGCGCACGGAAGTGGCTGTCAGCGTGCCGAAGCCGGGGTACGCACCGGAGAGGACGGCCGGTCCTATCCAGGTCGCGCCGCCGTCGTCGGAGTGGAAGAATCCTGGGGTTTGCACGTCGAACGGATCGCCCAGGCCGAGAAGCAGACTGTCTGGATTCAGCGGGCTCATGGCGAGCGCGCCGATGGAGAGCGAGCCGAGCGTTTCCGTGATGGGCTGCCAGTGCGGTCCGTTCGTCGCGTCGATCGCGGCGGTCGCATCGAACGTCTTCCACACACCGCCGCCAGACGTCGCGAGATACACGATGTCAGGATTGGTCGGGTGCACGAGGACGTTCCGCGGCCGCCCGGAATCGACCTTGTTGAAGGTCACCCCGTTCTTCTCGAAATTGGCGCTCCTCGGTCCCACGTTGACCCAGGCGCTCCCCCCGGCGCGCACTGGTTGAAGCGCCCCGCCGGCCTTCTCGGCAGACCACTTGAGCGCCTCGCTGCGCGCGATCTCGACGATCCGGAGCCGGTCCTCAGGCGTTCGCCGGCCTTCGTCCAACTCACGCGCGACGAGCCGCCCGCGCGGATCGTCGTGGACGGGCTCCTCCGCGCGTACACCGCTCGCCAGCGCTGCCGACAGCAGCACGAGGCCCGCACTCCGAATCATGTTCCCCCTCCTCGGCGACGGCGTGACGACGTGCTCGAAGTCGTTCGCCGTCCAGAAAACAACGCTACCTCACGGGTGGTGCTAGGAGCTAATCTTTACGGAATGGGCCTCTCGATTGGCTAATCACCGCGCGGCGCCACCGTGCGCACAACGCAGCGGCCAGCCTCACATGCCGGCGCGATGCTGGTGGCGCGCTCCCGGCAGAGCGGCTTCGGGCACGACTCGGGTTTTCCTTCCGTGCAGACCCGAAGATTGGCCTCGAGCTCGGTAGCGCGCTCCTTGGTGACGACGCGCGGCACGCACAGCATCGGACAGCAAGCTCCGGATGCGACTCGGGTGAACGCGCAATCCTCGTCGCGTCCGCAAGGCACATCCTCCCTTTGTCCGAGGCCGGCTGCGCTCGCCGTCTGCACTCCGGGCGCCGGAACTGGCTCTGACCGCCCTGCGGTGCCGCCGCTCTCGTGGGTCGAAGCACACGCGCTGAGGAGCAGCGCCAGGGCGGAAGCATGCAGTCCCATGGTGGCGACCATGCGATCTGGTGGGCGTCGGGTCAATGAAACGGCCGGCGGATTCCGTGGTGAACGAGGAGGGAATCCCCGAACCGCTCATCGTACCGCTCACATCACGATCCGGACCCCGAGCGCGGCGACCTGAGCTTCGACCAGTCGAGGCGCCAGGCGCGGCCCATGCGGATCCAGACCAGCGGCCGGCGCTTCTCGGCGGGCGTCGCCAGCGCGAGATGGTAGAGGTCGTCGACCCGCCCGTGGAAGCCGCGGGTGTGCGGCGTGTCCGGGAAGCCGAGCTTCTCCCGATCGAGGTGATGGCAGAACTCGTGCAGCAGCGTGTGGAGCAGGCCGCGGTAGGACGTCAACTTGCCGAGGACGGCGGTGCGCATCCAGACACGGATCCGCTTCTTCTCGAAATCGTAGTCGCCGAAGAGCTCGTAGTGCCCGCCCTCCCAGACGCTGCGCGGCCTCGCTCCGAGCACCTGCAATCGCGGACGATCGATCCCATACGTCTCGGCGAGCAGGTCGAGGATCGATTCCCCGGCCCGCTTGACGTTCCTCGCGTCGCCCTCGGCGAGCGCCTTCTCCAGGAGCACGGCGCGGGCCTGGAGCTCGCCGCGGCCGGGGAGCGGCGCGAGGCTCGTGAGCGCATCGCTCGCCTCGAATTCGCGCTGTGCCTTGGCGCGACGTGGAGGCCGGTCCGTGATCACGAGGCGAATCTACTGCACGCTCTTGCGGCATTGGCAGCTCCGCGGGATGGTGCGGACCATGCGCGCGCCGGCCGTCCTCTGCGCAATCGTGCTCTGCGCCTGCAGTCAGAGCGCGGACGCGGCGCCGACCTGGCACCGCGACGTGCGCGCCATCGTGACCCAAAGCTGCAACGGCTGCCACACGCCGGGGGCGATCGCACCGTTCGCTCTCGAGTCCTACGCGGACGCGTTCGCTCGCCGGACCCTCATCCGCCAGCAGATCGAGTCCGGCAAGATGCCGCCGTGGCCGCCCGCCCCGGGCTGCGCCGAGTACGCCGATGACCGGTCCCTCCCGCAGAAGGACCGCGCCACGCTGCTCAGCTGGATCGACCACGGCGCGCCCGAAGGCGATCCGGCCGATGCGCACGCCGCCGCGCCTCCGCCCGGCGGCCTTTCGCGTGTCGACCGCGAGCTGCAGCTCGGCGCGCCCTACATGCCCGTGCAGGCGCCCGACGAGTACCGCTGCTTCCTGCTCGACTGGCCCGAGACGGAGAGGCGGTACGTCACCGGATTCCTCGCCAAGCCGGGAAACGCGGCCATCGTGCACCACGTCCTCGTCTTCCTCGCCGCTCCCGCCCAGGTCGCGCAGTTCCAGGCGCTCGACGACGCGGACCCGGCGCCCGGGTACAAGTGCTTCGGGGGACCCGGCGGCCTTGCCCCGACGCTCGGAGGGTAGACGCCCGGCAGCCGCGGCGGTGACTTTCCCGCCGGCACCGGCGTGCCCGTGGATCCGGGCTCGAAGCTCATCCTGCAGGTCCACTACAACCTGGGCACCAGGGGACTCGGACCCTTCGATCAGACGTCCATCGAGCTGAAGCTCGACGCCGCCGTCGACCGGCAGGCGTTCCTGCTCCCGTGGGCCGACCCCTCCTGGGTGAACGCGCGCACGATGCTGATCCCCGCGGGCCAGGCGGACGTGCGCCACGCGTTCACCTTCGCGCCGGGCGCCTATCTGGGGCTCATCACCAGCGGCGCCCTCCCGCCCGGCCCGTTCATGATCTACGGCGCCGGCTCGCACCAGCACCTGCGCGGCACGCGCAACCGGATCGAGATCCAGCGAGCGGGCGGAGCGCGCGAATGCCTTCTGGACGTCCCGCACTGGGACTTCCACTGGCAGGGCTCCTACGCGCTGAAGGCGCCGAAGCGGGTCGACACCGGCGACAGCATCTCGATCGAATGCCACTGGGACAACAGCGCGGCGAACCAGCCTCGCGCCGCGCCTCCGCGCGACCTGAACTGGGGCGAAGGAACCGAGGACGAGATGTGCCTCGGCTTCCTCTACATCACGCAGTGATCCCGAGAGACAACCCCGCATCCACCTGATGCCCCGTGCATCTGCACACGGGGATCTCGCAGGAGGAGCGAACATGCCGAAGATGATGAGGGCCGTGCAGGTGTCGAAGGCCGGCGG